>NZ_JBHYOW010000001.1:0-139013 GCF_042745575.1 Nocardiopsis sp. NPDC058789 | reverse complement strand
TTTCTTATTTTTTTTTTCTTTGTTTTTTTTTTTTTTTTTTGTTGGGTGGGTTTTTTTTTTTTTATTAAAATAACAAGCGGGGGGGGCCCGGGCCCCCCCCCCCCCCGCCCCCACCTCCGCCTCTACAAGCAGTCCCGGACGGCCCTGAGCACGGCTTCGTGGTCGGCTGGTCCGTCCGAGGCGGCCACGTACTGGACATGCCTTACCGTGTCCTCGGCGTCCACCACGAACAGGGCACGGGAGAGCAGGCGGAGCTCCTTGACCGCCACACCGTACGCCCGGCCGAAGGACAGTTCCCGGTGGTCGGAGGCGATGATTCCCTCCAGCCCCGAGGCCCCGCACCAACGCCGCTGGGCGAAGGGCAGATCGACGGAGAGGGTCAGCAGCTCCGCTCCTGGCAGCGCCGCGATCTCGCTACCGAGGACGCGGGTCTGCCGGTCGCAGACCGGAGTGTCCACCGACGGCACCGAGCACAGCACCCGAACGGTCTCCGGAGCCCAGGAGAGCCCGACCGTTCCCATGTCCGGGTCCACCGCGGTGAAGTCAGGTGCTCGGTCGCCCACATTCAAAGTTTCGCCCAGCAGCGTCATGGGACGCCCCTGAAAGGTGGTCCCCCCGGGGCGCTCGTTCATGGTGTCCAAGGTTCGTCTCCTCGCTCTGCGTGTTGTCGCGCTGATCGGCCCGGAGGCGCTACTCGGCACCCGTGTCCGGTCGTTCCAACCACTGGGGCGCGGACCGAGCCCACGTGATGGTGCGCTCCAGTCCGACGCGCAGCGGGGTGCGGCACCGCCAGCCCAGGAGCTCACGCGCCTTTCGGGTGTCGGGGATCCGCCTACCCAGGTCCTCGTACTCCGCTCCCAGGCCCGAGCCGGTGTCCACGTCGCGTATCGGTACGGTCCCTCCGGTGAGCTCGCGGATCAGGCCGGCGACCTCGGCGACGGTGGTCTCGCGGTCGCTGCCGACGTTGAAGGCCTCCCCGAGTGCGGCCGGGGAGGTCCCCGCGGTGAGGGTCGCCTCCACGGCGTCCCCGACGAAGGTCATGCACCTGGTCTGACGGCCACCGTCGTACACGGTCAGGGGAAGCCCGTTCAGGGCCCGGTGCACCAGACGGCTCACAAGGTAGGCGGGTCGCTGGCCCGGTCCGAACGCGTTGAAGTAGCGCACGATCGACACGGGTAGACCCCGCTGGGAGGCGAAACCGAACGCCAGGTGCTCCGCCAGTGCCTTGCTCGTGCCGTAACTCCATCGCGCCCGTGAGGTCGACCCGAGCACCCTGTCGTCGTCCTCCGCCCACGGCACGGCCGGGTTCTTCCCGAAGACCTCGCTGGTGCTCGCCACCACGACGCGGGACTCCGCGCGGGCCGCGGCCTCCAGGACGTTGCGGGTACCGGTGAAGTTGATGTCAATGACGTCCAGGGGCCGGGCCAGGTACTGGTCCACCCCCACCACGGCCGCCAGGTGGTAGACCACGTCCACGTCCCGGCGGATCGCCCGTGCCACGTGGTCCGGGTTCCGCACGTCCCCGTGGATCCGGGCCGCCCCGGCGGTCCCCGGCGGGGGCGCCGCGCCCGTGGACTGGTCGAGGACCGTGACCGCGCACCCCTGTTCGAGAAGGCGGGCCACCAGGTGACGGCCGACGAAGCCGTCGCCGCCCGTGACCACTGCGTGCGTTCGTGTGGACATGTCTACCTCCCGATACCGCGGTACACGAAGCCCGAGGCGCGCAGCCGTTCCACGTATTCCGGGGCCAGGTGCGCGCGTCCGTCGAAGAACAGGCAGGGCCGGGGAACCGGCAGGTCCGCGAGGTCGGTGGCCGCCATCTCCTGGTGGTAGGCCAGGACCGCCACACAGTCGACGTCGGCCACCGCCGCCTCCAGGGAGGGGGCGAGCTCACGGCCGAACACCCTGAGCGCCTCCCCGGTGTCGACGAGCGGATCGAACAGGACCACCTGGCAACCCGCCTTCTCCAGGTGAGTGACGAACGGAAGAGCGGGCGTCTCCCGGAGATCCCCCGTGTCGTTCTTGAAGGCGAGGCCGAGGACGGCGATCCGGCTCCCCTCCCGGCGGTGCCCCATACGCTCCAGTTCGGCCAACACGGTGCTCGCGGCGTAGTCGGGCATCGCGTCGTTGGCCTCCCGTCCCGCTGCGGGTGTGCGCAGGTCCAGGCCTCGCTCACGGGCGGAGTGCCACACCATCCAGGGGTCCTTCGTCAGGCACGAGCCGCCCACGCCCACGCTCGGAGTGAGCACGTTGATGGTGCCGGACCCCTTGGGTACGGTGTTCGCGGCGGGGATGACCTCGTGGGCGTCCACTCCGAAGAGCGCGCAGTACCGGGCCAGTTCGTTGGCCATCGCGATGTTGAGGTCGATCCACCAGTTGTCGGCGAGCTTGACGATCTCGGCGGCCTCCGGAGAGGCGACGGTGATGACCTCGACCCCCAGGGCTCCGCTCCAGAACTCGGCGGCGGCACGCGTGCTCTCCGAGTCCAGACCGCCGACGACCATCGGCAGTTCTCCGAGTTCCCTGATCGCCGTGCCCTCGGCGAGGCGCTCCGGGGCGAAGGCCAGTCCGAAGTGTTCGCCCGCGACCAGTCCGGACCCCTCCAGGCTGGCGCGTACCCGTCCCGACGTGGTGCCCGGGGGGACGGTGCTCTTCACGATCACCAGCTGTCCCCGTCTGAGGTGGCGGCTGAGTTCCTCGCAGGCGGTGGCGAGTTGGTCCACGGCCAGCGAACCGTCCTCCCGTACCGGCGTCCCCACGGTGATGAGAACGACGTCGGCCTGCCCGACCGCGCTCTGGTCGGGCAGGAAGCGCACGCGTCCCGCGTCCAGCCCTCGGGTCAGCCTCTCCGCGAGTCCCTCCTCATGGAACCGGCAGTGTCCGTTCGAGAGCTCGTTCACCAACGCCGTGTCGGTGTCGACGCCGATGACTTCGTGTCCCCGATCCGAGAGCACTCCGGTCAGGCACGAGCCGACGTAGCCGAGCCCGATCACCGCCACTGTGGGGGGCCGGTCAGGGGTGTTCCAACGCATGGTCTACCTCGTGTGTGGTGTGTGAGGAGCGCTCGTGCCGGAGATCGTGACTCCACCGGAGCGCCGAGGAAGGGTCAACGCTGTGAGGCGACGAACTCCTTGACCGAGGAGACGACGTAGTCGATCATCTCTTCGGTCAGGCCGGGATAGACCCCCAGGTGGAAGGTGCTCTGCATGACCTTGTCGCTGTTGACCAAGGGCTCCGCCAGGCGGCGTGGCCGGTTCGTGTAGGCGGGATGGCGCAGGAGGTTCCCGGCGAACAGGCGTCGGGTGCCGATCCTGCGGTCCTCCAGGAATCCGACCAGGTCGGAGGAGTCGAAGGGGGCGTCGTCGGTGACCGTGAGGACGAACCCGTACCAGCTCGGATCGCTGTCGGCGGTGGCCTCGGGCAGCAACAGGTGCGGCACCCCGTCCAGACCCTCGCGGAGCCGCGCCCAGTTGGCGCGTCGGGCCGCGCAGAAGTCGTCCATCTTGCCGAGCTGGGACAGACCGAGCGCCGCGGCGGTGTCGGTGGTCTTGAGGTTGTACCCCACGTGGGAGTAGATGTACTTGTGGTCGTAGCCCTCGGGGAGCTCGCCCATCCGCCAGTCGAACCTCTTGAAGCAGGTGTTGCTCTGCCCTGGAGGGCACCAGCAGTCGCGTCCCCAGTCCCGCAGGGACTCCACGATTCGTGACAGTGTCAGGTCGGAGGTCAGGACGCAGCCGCCCTCGCCCATGGTGAGGTGGTGTGCGGGGTAGAAGCTCACCGTGGCGAGATCTCCGAACGTTCCGGTGTAGCCACCCCGGTAGCGCGACCCCAGCGCGTCGCAGTTGTCCTCGACCAGGAAGAGGCCGTGCTCGGCGGCGATCCGAGCGATCTCCTCCACCTCATAGGGATTGCCCGCCGTGTGGGCGATCGCGATCGCCCTGGTGCGTGGACCGATCGCACGCTCGACTCGTTCGGCCGTGGTGTTGTACGTTCCGAGCTCGATGTCCACGTAGACCGGGACGAGCCCGTTCTGGAGGATCGGGTTCACCGTGGTGGGGAAGGCCGCGGCCACGGTCACCACCTCGTCACCCGGGACGAGCGCCCGCTCGCCGAGCTGGTGTGAGGTGAGCGCCGTGATCGCGAGGAGGTTGGCGGAGGAGCCGGAGTTGGTCAGGTGTGCCTTGCGTACGCCGATCCGGCGTGCCAGGGCCGACTCGAATTTGCGAGCGCTGGTCCCCGAGGCGATGCGCATGTCGAGCGCGGCCTCGACGAAGGCGGCCCTGTCATCGGCGTCCAACACCGCCCCGGACGGCCATATCTCCGTCTCTCCCGGGACGAACGCCCCGGTCTTCTCCTCCTGTCGGTGGTAGGCCCGAACGGCGTTGAGGATCTCGGTCTTCGTCTCGCTCATGACGGGGAGGTCCGTCCCTTCCATTCGTGTGCGTGCTGCCTCAGGCGCTCAGATCGATCCGTGCGTGGTCGCCGACGACGAGCCGGTGGGCGTCGGCGGGAGCCGACCGGGAGCGGATCGTGGAGTCCGCGCCGATCAGGCAGCCCCGCAGGGGAGCGGGGCCCGCCAAGCGGGTGCCGTCCAGGACGACGCTGTCGGCCACGTCCGCCCCCAGGAGCGAGCAGTTCCGTCCCAGCGACGTCCCCGGCCCCACAGCGGAGTCCTCCACCAGGGTTCCGGGGCCGATCGACGCCGGGCCGCTCACCGAGGAACGGATGATCCTGGCCCCGCGCCCGAGACGCACCGGTCCGGTGACCGTGCTCGACGCGTCGACACCCTCCACCGGCAGGGAGTCGGGAAGGAGGGCGAGGACGTGCCGGTTGGCTGTCAGCACGTCCTCCGGGCGGCCGACGTCGGCCCAGTAACCCGTGTACTCGCTGGTGGTCACGCCGTACCCTCGCTCCAGTAACCACTGCACCGCGTCGGTGATCTCCAGCTCCCCCCGTCGGCTGGGGACGACGGACCGGACGGCCTCGTGGATGGCGCGGGTGAAGAAGTAGACACCGATGATCGCCCGGTCCCCCACCGGTTCCGTGGGTTTCTCCACCAGGCGCCTCACCTTGCCGTCCTCACCGGTCTCCACGACCCCGAAGGCACTCGGGTCCGGGACCCGCTGAACCGCCACGTGGGCGTCCGAGCCCCGAGCACGGAACTCCTCGGCCAGTCCTCCGATCCCGTCCGGCAGGAGGTTGTCCCCCAGGAACAGGACGAAGTCCTCCTCCCCGAGGAATTCCCGTGCCGTTCGCACGCAGTCGGCGAGGCCCCGGGGCCGTTCCTGGTGGACGTAGGTGATGCGCACCCCCAAGGCGGAGCCGTCCCCGAGAGCGTGTCTGACCAGGTTGGTGCCGCCGCCGGTGACGACTCCGACCTCGTGCACGCCCAGGTCGCGCACGGTACGGACCGCGTGCTCCAGAACCGAACGCCCGGCGACCGGGACCAGCTGCTTGGGCCGTGTGTGGGAGATCGGGCGCATCCGCGACCCGGACCCACCCGCCAGGATCAGGGCTCTCACCGCGCGCTCCCCCCGTCGACCGGAGGACGCCCGGTGACCGCCGAGACCAGCTCACTGATCACGCGCCCGACGTCCTCGTCGGAGAGCCCCTGGTGCTGGGGGAGCAGGAGGGTCCGCTCCGCCGCTTCCTCCGCACCCGGTAGCCGGACGTCTCCGGCTCCGTAGGCGGGGACCCGGTGCAGGGGCGCGTAACGGAAGGTGGTGTAGACACCTCTGTCCAGCAGCTCGGCCGCCACCCGGTCCCGTTCCCCGGGTTCCAGACGCACCCAGTGGAAGTAGTGGGACGAGGTGTGTCCCTCCGGTACCGGAGGCGGGCCCTCCAGCCCCTCCACCCCCGAAAGCGCCCGGTCGTAGACGGAGGCGAGCTCGCGCCTGCGTCGGACGAACTCCGGTAGACGGCGCAGTTGCACGAGCCCGATCGCGGCTGTCAGGTCATTGCCCACCACCCGCCTGCCGAAGGCCTCCACATCCAGTTCCCACCATCTCCGGGCGACGGAGCGGGAGGCGCTCAGCCCGCTCTCGTGGCGCAGGCCGTGGTAGGCCAGTCTCCGGGCACGGTCCGCTTCGTCCGGGTCTCGCACCACGACCATCCCTCCGTCGCCGGTGCTGAGGACCTTCATGGCGTCGAAGCTCCACACCGCGACGTCGCCGAAGGTTCCGCAGGCGCGGTCACCGACTCGTGAGGCCACGGCGCACGCCGCGTCCTCCACGAGCCACACGCCGCGCGACCGACATGTCGTGGCGATCCCCTCCACGTCACCAGGCAGGCCTCCGTAGTGCAGGAGCACCACCGCCCGGGTACGGTCGGTCAACACCCGCTCCACGTCCTCGACGGAGGGATTGAGGGTGCGCGGGTCCACGTCGCAGAACACGACCTCGGCCCCCGCCGCACGGACGGCGTTCGCCGCGCCGACGAAGCTCACGCTCGGAAGTACGACCTCGTCCCCGGGACCCAGGCCGAGGAGCTCCACGGTCAGGAAGAGCCCCGACGTCGCCGAGTTGACGAACAGGACGGTGCGCGGATCGACCCCCAGGTGATCGGCGAACGCGGCCTCGAACGCGGCGGCTCGCTCGCCGAGCCCGGGCCAGGAGTCGGAGAACACCGCCTCGACGGCGGCGAGCTCCTCCCGGCCCAGGCTCGGTTGGAACACGTTGATCATGGGGTGCCCTTGTGCAGCGCGGCCAGTTCCTCCAGGGCCGAGACGACCGCCGGCGGCGCGGGGGACGCCAGGATCTCGGACCGGACCCGCGCGGCGCCCTTGTGGAAGGCCGGGTCCTTCAGCACCCGGCGCAGGCTCTCCCTGATGTCCTCCACGGTCTGCGTCCGATGGTCCAGCCGCAGGCCGGCCCCCCTGGAGGTGACGTATCCGGCGGTGATCGAGGATTCGACGTGTTTGGACGCCTCCATGCCCTCCCCCGCGGCGGCGGTCACACCGTGGTCGTCGTCGGAATCCGTGATCAGCTGCGGGATCCCCAGAGCGGCGGCGGCCGCGAAGGTGCCGACGCCGCCATGGTGGATGATCGCGTCACAGGCGGGGAGGAGCTGGTTCAGCGGGAGGTAGTCCACGGTCCGGACGTTCGAGGGGATGTCCGAACCGTCCAGCTGGGTCGCGTCCAGGGTCGCGACCACGTCCACGTCCAGCCCGCCGAGTGCTTCCAGCAGCGCGGGAACGTGGCCCCAGCCCCCCTTGAGGAACATGCGCTGGGAAAGCCCCAGGGACAGGGCGATCCGCGGTCGGCCGGTCTCCTGGCGGAGCCACTCGGGCACGGGGGTCTGCCCGGCGTACGGAACCCATCTGACCGGAACGGCGGGCACCCCGGTGGGGAGCCGCATCGCCTCCGGAAGAGGGTCCAGGGTCCACTGCCCCAGGAGGAGGTCCTCGTCGACCTCGACCCCGTGGCGTCGAGCGCTCGGTGCGAGCGCGGCTGCCAGCGGCTCCTCCGCGGTGATGCCCGGGGCATCGGACCGCCGCGAGCGGACCAGGTTCCTGCTCCAGCCGAAGTAGTCCTGCCCCCAGAGCAGACGCGCGTGGGCGGCTCCGCTGGCCACCGCGGCCACGGCCCCGATCGGGAAGCACGGGTCCCAGAGGACCAGGTCCGGCTTCCAGTCCTTGGCGAAGGCGACCAGGTCGTCCACGGCGCGGAAGCGTTCCTCTTCGGCCGGTTCCACGGGGGAGAAGTCCCAGATGGACGGCAGCATGAAGTGAGTGAAGACGTCCCACGGGTCCCGTTCGCCACCGGTGGGCGCGAGGACCTCGGTGAGCTCGGCCAGTCGGCCCCGTTCCTCCGGGTAGGGGTTTCCCGGCCCCATGGGGATCATGTCCGGGCTCCCGACGGAGACGGCGGGAAGACCGACGGCGACGGTCGACGCCTGGAGGGTGTGGTGTGAGACGACGCGGACCTCGTGCCCGGCTGACTGGAGGGCCCAGGCGAGGGGAACGAGCGGGTACAGGTGGGCGGCGTTGGGCCAAAGACAGAAGACGACTCTCATGGATGTGTTCCAACTCGTCGAAGGGGTGTCAGGAGACGCGGCCTACGGCGCTCAGGAAGCGCCGGGTGGACTCGCCCGTCCCGGAGTCCGGGCGCCAGAGTCCCGGGGCCACCAGCCCCGGGCTCAGCAGCTCGAACCCGTCGAACAGGGAGCCGATCTCCTCCGGAGTCCGGTAGATCATCGGTGCCGGGGAATTGCGGTAGGTCTCCGTCATCAGGCGTTGCTCCTGTTCGGGGGACTCACCGGTGGACAGGTGGGACAGCGCCACGAACGAACCCGGGGCGAGCCGGGACCGGAAGCGGTCGATGAGGCCGTGCGGGTCCTCCTCGGGCCTGATGAAGTGGAAAACCGCGATGAACAGCAGTCCGACGGGCTGGGACAGGTCGATCAGCTCCCGTGTCACCGGGCTGTCCAAGATCGAGTCCGGGTCCCGCAGGTCCGCGGTGAGGATCCGGGCTCTGCCCTCCGAACCCGCCAACAACCGTTCGCCGTGGGAGGCCACGATCGGGTCGTTGTCCACGTAGAGGACACGGGCCTCCGGATCGATTCCGTGGGCCGCCTGGTGGGTGTTGTCGACGCTGGGCAGGCCCGCCCCGACGTCGATGAACTGGCGGATGCCGTGCTCGGCGGCAAGGTGGCGGACGACACGGCCCAGGAAGTTGCGGTTCTCCCACACCACCGAGCGGGTCAGGGTCGACCCCAGCCTCTCGATCACCTGGTCGGCGGCGGCCCTGTCGACGGGGAAGTTGTCGGTCCCGTGGAGGAAGTAGTCGTACATACGGGCCGGGGACGGCCGTTCGGGGGAGAACACACTGTCCTCCGTCGGGCTGTTCGTCGTCATCGTGCCTGCCTTTCCCTTCGACTGGAATGGTCGGTGGAGGTTCCGGTGGCCCTCACCGAATCGGGCTGCTCTGGTGGGACATCAGGCGCCAGCGCCCCGACCGGCGGACGATCACCCACACGGCGCGGATCTCCCGTTCGCGGGCCACGACCTCCTCGCCGTCGCGGACGATGCCCCCCTGGGTCACCACCAGGGCCGTGTCGGGGCCGAGGAAGCGCATCGCGAGTGGCCATCCGGCCACGTGGGCGCCGCGCAGAGGTCCGGCGAAGCCGTCCGCCATGAAGGCGTGAATCTCCTCGCGGTCCCTCAGTTCCTCGTCCTGGATGAGCAGGCTGCCGTCCGGGGTGAAGACGGAGGCGAAGAACTCGGCGTCGTTCGCCAGCCACGCGCCCTGGATCAACTGCGGAACGGTCAGCACTTCCCGCTCCTCGTCACTCGGGAAGTCGCGGAAGTACTTCGGATCCTCCCTGACGCCAGCCTCCGCCAGAATCCGCGCGGAGACGGCCTCATCGTTCTCAGATGGCACCCGGTGCCGAATCGTCGTTTCTCGGGGCATGGTCGTATTCCTCCTGAACCTGAGCGGCAACCGATTTGTGGGTGCGAGCTCATCGTCACGTTCCACCGGTATCGGATACGTCTTCTCGATTGCCCGACCGGTTAATTCCCGCGTGCATCGGTGACCGCAATTTCGGAGATGCGGAAGCGAAGGACCGGGTGCGAGATTCGGTTGAGGAGAGAAGCGGAGAATCCTTTTTCGCCAGAGGCACTTCCTGAGGGGACGAACACGATGCACGGACCAAGGAAGGGGACCGCGGTGGTGCTCGGCGCGAGTATCGCCGGGCTCTTCTCCGCCCATGTTCTCGCCCGCTCCCACTCACGGGTCGTTCTGGTGGACCGGGACGAGGTGGTGGGAGCGAAGCGGCCCCGGCGCGGGGTCCCCCAGGGACACCACGTGCACGGTCTGCTCGCGAGCGGTCAACTCATGGCGGAGGACCTGGTCCCCGGACTGACCCAGCAGATGCTCGACGCGGGAGTACCCATGGGCGACCTGGGAGGACAGCTGCGCTGGTCCTTCAACGGGCGGCGCCTGGCGTCCACCCGGACCGGTCTGGTGGTCGTCGGCGGGGACCGCGCGGTCCTCGAGGGCCACGTGCGCTCGCGGGTGGAGCACCTGCCCAACACCGAGTTCCGCCAGGCCACCGACATCGTGGCCCTGGTCCACGACGAGGCGCACGGCAGAGTCACCGGGGTCCGCGTCCAACCGCGAGGAGGTGGCTCCGAGGAGGTACTCTCCGCCGACCTCGTCGTCGACGCCACGGGCAGGGGCTCGCGAACCCCCGTCTGGCTGGAGTCGATGGGTTACGGGCGGGTCTCGTCGGACAGCGTCAAGATCGGACTGACCTACACCACCCGCCGTTTCCGACTGCGAAACGACGCTTTCGGCAACGACGTGTCCGTCAATCCCGTCGCCACGCCGCGTCACCCCCGGGGAGCCTTCCTGACCACCCTCGGTGGAGACCGGTGCGGCGTGTCCCTGACGGGCGTGCTCGGCGAGACCCCGCCCTCGGACCTGGCGGGCTTCCTGGAGTACACCCGTTCCCTGCCCGTGCCCGACGTGTACGAGGCGCTCCGGGACGCCGAGCCCCTGGGTGACGCAATCTCCTTCCGCTTCCCGGCCAGTGTGCGAAGGAGGTACGAACGACTACGCCGTCTGCCCACCGGGCTGGCGGTGGTGGGCGACGCGCTGTGTACCTTCAACCCCGTCTACGGCCAGGGCATGACCATGGCTGCGCTCCAGGCGCGGGTCCTCAGGGACCAGATCGGTGACGGGACCGAGTTCTCGCCCCGTTCCTACTTCAGGGCCGCCTCTCGGGCCCTGGAACCGGCCTGGTCGATCGCGGTCGGCGGAGACCTGGCCTTCCCCGAGGTCCAGGGCCGACGGACACCCCTGATCCGGTTCGTCAACGCCTACCTGGACCGCCTACGCCACGCGGCACACGACGATCCGAGGCTGGCCGAGGCCTTTCTCAGGGTGATCGGCCTGGTCGACGCACCCGAGCGGCTTCTCGCCCCCGGCGTCGCCCTGCGCGTCCTGCGGAGCACCTACGGAGGTTCCGGGGAACGTGCCGGGGCCCGGACGGGTGTCTCCAGGGCTGGATGAACCACGGGGGAGCGGACACCACCACTCCCCGCGACCGACGTCACCCCAATCACTCCACTCCACTGGGAGAAGCATGCGCTCCATGTATCGCATCGCGACAGTGGCACTGGCCCTCGCACTGATGGGTGCGGTCGGTGTCATGACCATCCGACCCTCACTGGGCGAGTCCGACCAGTCCGATCGCGCGGCCCCGTTCGCCTTCGAGACGCTCGCCCTCAACTCCGAACCACCGGACGCCCGGTTCGAGCGGGACGTGGCACCCGACCTCGAACACTTCAAGGGGTGGATCTCCGCGGTGGGTGCGGGCGCCACCCTGCTGGACCTCCGTGGCCTCGGCAAGTCCGGGGACGTCTGCCTGGTCGACCCCCGGGACGACAGCGTCACCCTGCGCAACGCGCCCGGGAGCGGCGAGGACGACTACCCGGTCGTCGAACTCCTGCCGGAGGGCCTGCCCTACGACGACACCATGGCCCCCATGGGCTGTGTCCCCGCTGACCTGGACGAGGACGGAGACCTCGACGTCATCGTCTACTACTGGGGCCGCTCCCCGGTCCTGTTCATGAACACGGCCGGTCCGGAGGCCGTCCCCTCGGCGGAGAACTTCACCGCGCACGAGCTGGTGGAACCGATGCAGGTCTGGAACACGACCTCGCTCAACGTCGCGGACGTGGACGGCTCCGGCAGCCTCGACATCCTGGTCGGCAACTACTTCCCCGACGGCGCGCGCGTGCTGGACCCCGACGCGGACGACGAGACGCGCATGGAGATGCAGCAGAGCATGGGCCTGGCCACCAACGGTGGTCGCAACCGGTTGCTGCTCACCGAACCCACCGGAGAGGCGGACGCGCCGCCCTCGATCTCCGACGCGAGCACCGCGATCCCGGAGCAGGCGACGACCGCCTGGACCCTGGCGATCGGCTTCCAGGACCTCACCGGGAACGGCGTCCCCGACGTCTACCTGGGCAACGACTTCGGCAACGACAGCCTTCTCGTCAACCACTCGACCCCCGGTGACGTGCGGCTGGAACTGCTCAAGGGCGACCGGGACATGACCACGCCCAAGTCGCAGGTCATGGGGAACGGGTCGTTCAAGGGCATGGGCGTGGCCTTCACCTACGAGGACGACGCCGAACTGCCGATGATCGTGGTCAGCAACATCACCAGCCCCTACGCGCTGCACGAGAGCAACTTCGCGTTCGTTCCCGACGGTGACGGGGCGGACCTCCTCGACGGCAGCGTCCCCTACAGCGAGAGCAGCGAACAACTGGGGCTGGCCCGCAGCGGCTGGTCGTGGGACGTCAAGGCGGGTGACTTCGACAACGACGGCACCGACGAGCTCTTCCAGGCCACCGGCTTCCTCAAGGGGGAGACCAAGCGCTGGCCGGAGCTCCAGGAGATCGCCATGGGCAACGACCAGCTGCTCAAGCACCCCGCCTTCTGGCCCAACTTCGCCGAGGGCGACGACATCTCCGGGTACGAGACCAACCCGTTCTGGGTCCGCGGCGACGACGGCACCTACGCGGACCTCGCCGAGGCCGTGGGGATCTCCGAGTACGACGTCACGCGGGCCTTCGCCTTCGGTGACGTGAACGGCGACGGCCTGCTGGACGTGGTGGTCGCCAACCAGTGGGAGGACTCACGGTTGCTGTTGAACCAGGCCCCCGACGCCTCCCCCGGCGTGGTGCTGCGGCTCGTGCGTCCTGGGGCGGGTGGCGACGACGCCCTCACCCCGGCGTTGGGCGCCTCCGTGAGCGTGCGGGCGGACGGCCACCCCGCTCAGACCCGGGAGCTCCACCCCGCCAACGGGCACGTGGGGGTCTCCGACTCCATCGTCCACCTGGCCGCGCCCTCGGGGGACCTGCCGGTCACCGTCTCCTGGCGGGACGGCGGGGGCGACACGCACAGCACCGAACTGACAGTGGAACCGGGGACCCACACGGTCCTTCTCGACGACGACGGAACGGCGGAGATCCGATGACGGTCACCAGATCCGACGGCGACGCGGCCACCGAGCCCGCGGCGGCCTCCCAGGGGACCGCCACGGACGAGGGCCCCCGGAACGCGGCTCCCCCCGGTGTGGACCGGCGGCTGAAGGCCCTGCGGATGTTCGCCACCTCCATCACCGTGTTCACCGTGGTGGGACACATCTTCCTCGGCTTCGAGCAGTCCCCCGTCACACCCATCGTGGCGGTCCTGTTCGGATACGCGCTCGACATGGTCCTGGAGACCATGGACGCCCGGGCCGAGGGGCGGGAGCCCGGTTACGCGGGCGGTCTCGGGAGGATGGTCGACTACCTGCTGCCCACCCACATCGCGGGTCTGGCCTGCGCGATGCTCCTGTGGGGCAACACCTCGCTCTGGCCGTACCTGTTCGCGGTCGCCGTCGCGGTGAGCAGCAAGTACCTGTTCCGGCTCCGGGTCGCGGGCCGCAAGCGGCACTTCCTGAACCCCTCCAACTTCGGGATCGCGGTGACGCTGATCATCTTCCCGTGGGTGGGGATCGCGCCGCCGTACCACTTCACCAACAACACCTACGGCACCGTGGACTGGCTGATCCCGCTGGGGATCCTCATGGCCGGCACCATGCTCAACGTCAACCTGACCAAACGGTGGCCCCTGATCCTCGCTTGGGTGGGCGGGTTCGCCCTCCAGGCGGTACTGCGCTGGCTCGTCCTCGACCACATGCTCCTGGCCGCGCTGATGCCGATGACCGGCGTCGCCTTCATCCTGTTCACCAACTACATGATCACGGACCCGGGAACCACGCCCTCGAAGCCGCGCAACCAGATGGTGTTCGGGTTCACCACGGCGATGGTCTACGGCCTCCTCGTCAGCTTCAACATCGTGTTCGGTCTCTTCTTCGCACTGGTCATCACCTGCGTGCTCCGTGGTCTCGTCCTGGTCGGCTCCCCACTCCTGACCGCGAGACGGACGGAACCCCACCCCAGGGAGTCCACATGAACGACCACCCGCCCACGACCACTCCCACGACCTCTGATCCCGCCGAGCAGCCCCCGACCGCACCGGCCCCCGCGCGGCGCTCCGTGCTGGCCGACCGGTACCACCGGAGCATGGACGTGCTGAACGTCGACCGGCACCGGTTGTGCCTCCAGCTGTACCTGGTCATCGTCATCGCCCACTGGGCCGAGCACATCGTCCAGGCCGTCCAGATCTACGTGTTCGACTGGCCGATCGAGGAGGCCCGGGGCGTCCTGGGCATCCCCTTCCCCTGGCTGGTCACCTCCGAGTGGATGCACTACGGATACGCGCTGATCATGCTCATCGGGCTCCTGCTCCTGCTGCCCGGATTCACCGGCAGGTCGAGGACCTGGTGGACGATCTCGCTCCTCATCCAGGTCTGGCACCACTTCGAGCACCTGATCCTGCTCGTCCAGGCCACCAACGGAGTCAACCTCGGCGGGGGCGACGCTCCCAGCAGCCTCATCCAGTTGCTGATCCCGAGGGTGGAGCTGCACCTGTTCTACAACACGATCGTGTTCGTCCCGATGGTCGTGGCGATGTACCTGCACGCACGGCCGAACGCGGTCGAGCGGGAGACGACGCAGTGCGCGTGCGCCGGTGAGCCGTCCAGGTCGGACCGGTGATCGCGGGGCGGCGCCGGATCTCGGCGTTCGACGTGGTCCTGCTGTTGGTCGCCGCCCTGATCGTCTACATGGGGGCCTCCAACGTCGATCGCAGCCTGCGCGCCGCCCGGGCGGACGGGGCCCCCGGCACCTTCAGTGCCACCAGGCTGGACTGCGTCCAGCATCCGGGGCACGAGTCCTGCAACTGTTTCGGAACCTACGCGCCCGATTCGGGTGACCCGGTCCGTTCCGACGTCTACCTCTACGGAGGGAACCGGGAGACCTGTCAGGTGGGCGGGGAGACCGCGGCCGTGGACGTGGGCTCCGCCACCCGGGTGTACGGGCCGGACGGGTCGAACGAGTGGATCATGACCGCTGGTCTGATCCTGTTCGGTCTGGGGCTCGGCGGCTGGAGCCTCCGGTCGTGGTGGGTCCGCCCGAGACCGGTGGACTGAGGCCGAACCCGTGAAGGAGGGGGCGGGCTCCCATGAGGACCCGCTCCCTCCGCCGTGCGTTCGCTCAGCAGGGGCGCGGTCCCATGGCCCCGTGGCGGACACCGGGGCCGGGGGTCAGGGGGTGGTGTCGACTCCGTCGGCCGGTTCCTCCGAGGAGCGGCCGGACCTCCCGACGAGCTCGGCGTAGCGGTCGCTCACCGCGCGTATCCCCTGCTCGAGGGCGTGGAGGTCCTCGATGCTCAGCCCCAGGAGCACGCTGTCGTGGAACTCCGGACGTTCCATCACCAGGCGGCGGGCGAGCGCGGAGCCGTCGGCGGTGGCGTGGACGCGGCGGACGCGGTGGTCGTCCGGGTCCTCGGAACGTGTGGCCATGCCCTGGGACACGAGCCGGTCGACCAGGCCCGACATGGTGGCCATCGACACGCCGAAGGACTCGGCCAGGCCCCGTCCGGTCGCCCCCTCGCGTGTGGTGACCAGGACCATCAGGACCTTGAGCTGCTGGATCGTCAGATCCATGGCGAGCAGGTGCTGGACCTGCGCGGGAAGCGAGGCCCGCTCCATGTCGGCGGTCAGGGTCCTGATCTCGCGCACGACGCGTGTGCGTTCTCCCTGCTCCGTGGCGTCTGGTCCCATGCGAACAGGATAGCTCCGCCCGTCGGGCACGTGGTTGACGCAAATACTTAGCCTGATGCTAACCTTTTTCCCCGGAGGTGCGCCGCCTCCCGTGGACCCGCGTGCCTGTCCGGCGCGGGTCACGTCCCCCGTTCCGGTCGCCCCCGCCGGTTCGGCGCCCGCGCCCCCGCGAACCACACCGGCGAGAAGTTGGGAAGCCCCATGGGCACAGCACCAGACACGCGCACGGCGATCGAGGCCGACGAGGCGGAACTCGACATCCAGGGTCTGCGGGCTCGCTACGCGAGGGAACGGGAACGCCGGGTCCGGCCCGACGGCGCGTCCCAGTACCGATCCGCCTCGGGCGCCTTCGGCTACTACGCGAAGGACCCCTACACGCCCCGCACGGAGCGCGAACCGCTCACCGACACCGTGGAGGTGCTGGTGGTCGGCGGCGGTTTCGGCGGCCTCGTGACCGGGGCGCGGCTGCGTCAGGCCGGGGTCGAGTCGATCAGGATGATGGACGAGGCCGGTGACTTCGGCGGCACCTGGTACTGGAACCGCTATCCGGGCATCCACTGCGACATCGAGTCCTACTCCTACATGCCCCTGCTGGAGGAGGTCGGCCACGTGCCCCGGTGGCGCTACGCCCCGGGGGAGGAGATCCGTCAGCACGCCGTCGCCGTGGCCGAGACCTTCGACCTCTACCGCGACGCCGTGTTCCAGACCAGGGCCACCGCCCTCACGTGGGAAGAGCGGACCGACGAGTGGGTGGTCGAGACGGACCGGGGCGACCGGATCCGCGCCCGGTTCGTCATCACCTCCTCCGGGACCCTCACCCAGCCCAAGCTCCCCGGCATCCCCGGGATCGAGACCTTCCGCGGGCACACCTTCCACACCAGCCGCTGGGACTACGAGTACACCGGCGGCGACCAGAACGGCGGCCTCACCGGCCTCTCCGACAAGCGCGTGGCGGTCGTCGGCACCGGGGCCACCGGTGTGCAGGTGATCCCGCACCTGGGCCGCGACGCGGAGCACCTCTACGTGTTCCAGCGGACGCCCTCCTCGGTGGACGTCCGCGACAACCGTCCCACCGACCCCGCGTGGGCCGCCTCCCTGAAGCCGGGCTGGCAGCGGGAGCGCATGGAGAACTTCCTCGCCCTCGTCTCCGGTGAGCCGGTGGACACGGACCTGACCCGGGACGGCTGGACCTCGACGGCGCGCCTGCAACGGAAGCTGACCACCGGCGCGCTCGACACCAGCGTGCCCCCGGAGGAGCGCGAACGGATCGAGGAGCTGGCGGACGCCCAGAAGATGAACCAGATCCGGGCGCGCGTGGACCAGGTCGTGGATGACCCCGAGACGGCGGAGCTGCTCAAACCCTGGTACCGCTACATGTGCAAGCGGCCCTGCTTCAGCGACCACTACCTCCAGACCTTCAACCGGTCCGACGTCACGCTCGTCGACACCGCCGACCAAGGCGGGATCACCCGCATGACCGAGGACGCGATCGTCGTGGGCGACGTCGAGTACCCGGTGGACTGCGTCGTCTTCGCGACCGGCTTCGACGTCGGCGTCTCCGGAGTGGTGTCGGGGACCCTCCCGGTCCGGGGCCGTGGCGGGCGCACGCTGCTCGAGTCCTGGAGCCGGGGCCCGAGGACCCTGCACGGCTTCTACAGCGACGGCTTCCCCAACCTCCTCCACCTGGGGCCCCTCCAGAACGCCACGTCGGTGAACTTCGCGCATGTCCTGCTGGAACAGGCCGGACACATCGCCTCGGTCATCGCGGAGGGGCTCAGGACCGGCGCCCGCGTGGTCGAGCCGCGCCCGGACGCGGTGGACGACTGGGCGCGTGTCATCCGCGAGAACGCCCTCGACACCGTCGACTTCCAACGCGAGTGCACCCCCGGCTACTACAACCGTGAGGGCGCCGGCGACGCCGGCGGACAGTCCTACGGCCCCGGACCGGTGGCCTTCCACCGGCTGCTCCAGGATTGGCGGCGGGACCGGGTGCACGAGGTCCTGGTCCACGACCGCGAGGACGGGGGATCACGGTGAACCCGCCCTCCGCCACGGAACCCACGACCGGGACGGAACACGGGGAATCGCACCGGCGCGGGACCCCGTCCGCCACCGCCACCGGGCTCCTGACCGCCCTCCTCCTGGTCGCCGCGACCACGGCCTGCGGTCGGGTGGCGGCTCCCGAGGGGGAGCTGACCGCCTCCCTGCTGGTCCAGGTGACCTCGGTCCACGAGGAGACCGGGATGACCCTGTTGGAGGGGCCCACCTTCGCCCCGGACGGCGGACTCCTCGTCGTCGACGTCACCGCTCCGGCCGGGGAACCCAAGGTGCTGAGGGTGGACACCGAGTCGCGGGAGGTGACGCCCGTCCTCACCAACGAGACCAGCGTGTACACCTCCGCGCAGTTCAGTCCGCACGACGAGCGCCTGTACCTGACCGATCTCGTCGGCGGGAGGATCGACAGCGTCACGCCGGAGGGCGGGGACCCGGTCACGTTCTTCTCGGGCGAGGTCGACGGGACGCCGATGCTCCCCGACGACCTCGCGTTCGACGAGGACGGGCACCTGTTCGTCAGCGACACCACGGGGCACGCGGACCCCGTCTGGGATCCCCAGGGCAGGGTCGTGCGGATCGACCGGGACACGGCCGAGGCCACGGTCCTGGCCGACGAGCTCCCGGCCCCGAACGGCATCTCCTTCAACGAGGACTTCACCGGCCTGTGGGTCAGCCAGTACGCCGCGAACCGTGTGGACTTCCTCGCGCTCAACGGGGACCGGACCGGGGTGGAGACGGCGCACACGGGCCTCCACTTCGACGGCGGCACGAGCCGGGTCGACTCCAACGCCGTCGACGCGGAGGGCAACGTCTACCAGGGTGTCCACGGGCAGCCGAGCATCCACGTCCACGGCTCCACGGGCGAGCACCTGGCGACAGTGAGCGTTCCCGCCGAGGACGCCGAGGGACTGGACACCGCCACCAACCTGGCCATCGCCCCGGGAACGACGGACGGTTACATGACCGTCAGCGGGAGGGACGGCGGCTTCGTCTACACCTTCGAGGCGCTGGGGGAGGGGATCCGCCAGTCCAACGGGGGATGACCGCGTTCACCGGTGCTCGTGCCCGTTCTGCTGGTGTCTCCGCTGTACCCGCGCCACGCCTGGCTGAGGGGCGGCCGTCGGATCCCATGAGCAGGATCGAGTGGGCATGCGGCCCAGCGCTCTCCCCTGGAGCGCTGGGCCTGGTCATGACTGCCCCTCGTCACCCACCGGAATGCCGGAACGTAGTTGGGTGATGCTCTCGGTGACGATGTCCGCGAGACTGCTCGACTCGTCACCGAGGGCCCACACCTCGATGGAGGTGCGCACGGCCAGACCCGCCGCTTCGGCCAGCAGCCGGGAGGGCAGATCGTCGTCGCCGGTGCGCTCGTGGATCGCCTCGGCGAGGAGTCTCTTGACGCGTTCGATCGCGGTCAGGTGCTGGGCGAGGATGGTCGGGTTCTCCTTGGTGGCCCGCAGCAGAACGACGACGTCGGCGTGCCTGCCGAACATGGCGGACATCTCCACGGGGAGCACGTGGGTCAGGCTGTCCCACACCGGTTCGTCGACCGGGCGGGCACGCAACCCCTCGGCCAGGGACTCCATCCGCGGGATCACCACCTCGATGATCGCCTCCTCGCGGCAGGAGAAGTAGTTGCGAAAGGTGTTGCCGGAGACGCCGACGCGTGCGGCGACGCTTTCGGGTGTCACGGCCGCCAGGCCCTCCGTCGCCAGCAACTCCCATGCGGCGCGGGCGAGTGCCGCGCGCGTCCGCCGCTTCTTCGACTCTCGAAGGCCCGGTCGTGGCGTCATGATCCCCTCTCCGATTAATGTTGTGAGATTTACAAATATTCATAAGCTGCAAGAAAGATGCCGCAGAGGCCGGTAAGCAGCCTCGCCCGGACACTGCTCAGCCTCGCACCGGTCAGGGACGCGTTCCTCCCACCGGGCCTTGGCGGGCCACTCCACACGGCGCGGCACGACAGACCGGACCCGACCGCTCCGGGGTTCGATGAGGGAGAAGAACATGAGCAACCACCGAACACCGCTCACCGCTGACAGCACGATCGGTGCATGGCTGGACCGACCCGAAGGCAGAGCGGTCCTGTCCGGGCTCCTCACCGAGTTCGGGGTCGGTGAGGAGTCCTTCGCGCCCATCCGGAACCTTCCGCTCCAGCACCTCGTCGACCTCAGCCAGGGAGCCCTGGGACAGGACGTGATCGACGGCCTCGTTCGGCGGGTCAACGACGGGGCCATCCCGGAGAGGACCGCGTCGTCGCGCTGGCGTGAGCGCGTCGTGCCCGGACGGTTCGTCGACCGCACCGTCATCGTCACCGGTGCCGGATCGGGTATCGGCCGCGCGACCGCGTCACGCGTAGCCCGCGAGGGCGGACGTGTCATCGCCGTGGACATCTCCGCCGCAGGGTTGGAGAGTCTGACCGAAGAGCTGGCCGGCAGCGACATCGTCCCGGTCGGCGCCGACCTCACCGTGGCGCGCGACATCGACCGCATCCTGGATCAGGCCGGGCCGCGTATCGACGGGCTGGCCAACGTCGCGGGCATCGGTGACGACTTCTCCCCGATCCACGAGGTCTCCGACCAGACCTGGGAGCGGGTCTTCGCCGTCAACGTCGGCGGACTGTTCCGGCTCACCAGGGCCGTGGTCCCGGCGATGCTGGAGGCAGGTCGAGGCTCGATCGTCAACGTGGCCTCGGAGGCTGCGCTCAAGGGCTCCACCTCCGGGGTCGCCTACACCGCCTCCAAACACGCCGTCGTGGGGATCACCCGCAGCTCGGCGTTCATGTACGGACCCCACGGCATCCGCGTCAACGCCGTGGCGCCCGGCGGAGTCGCCACCGGCATGGCCGGTCCAGCGGGTGCCTCGGAGTTCGGGCAGGGGAGACTCGGTGACTTCATGGCCCTCATCCCGCCGATCGCCCTGCCCGCGCAGCTCGCGGCGTCGATCTCGTTCCTGCTCAGCGACGACGGCGTCAACGTCAACGGGGCCGTGTTGCCCTCCGACGGCGGCTGGTCCGTGCAGTAGCCCGGAGGAAGGGGAGCCGTGGCGTATCCCGTCCCGCCGGTCCGACGGGGATGACCGCGTTCACCGGACTCCCTCACGTGGTCCGGGCCGGGGAGAGCGCGTCGCGCAGTCGCTGCAACCCGTCCCGGGCCCGGATGGCCGTGGCCGGGTGGCGCCGGGCGATCTCCGAGACGAGGGAGTCCGACAGCGCGCAGGCGGCGGTGATCTCCGACGCCGGGGATCCCGCCGTGCTCGGGAGGGGCAGGTACAACACCTCGGGGGAGCGCGGCGACGGGGGCGCCTGGGAGACGAGCACGACCCGCGCGACCCGGGGCGCGGCCTCCGCGATCAGGTTGTCGATGTCGTTGAACAGGACCCGGGGCGCGACGACGATCACCGCGTCCTCACTCTCCAGGGAGTGGACCTCGTCCGCGAGCGTGTGGCCGCTGCCGGACGCGGCGCGGGACCTCAGGCCGATCCTCCGGAGGCCGAGACTGAGGTACTCGGCGACGTGGGATCCGGTGCCCAGCCCGTAGACGACGGTCCGCCGCGACGATTCGACGAGGCCGACCGTCTCCTCGAACTCCGCCTTCGGGAACGACTCGCTGAACTCCAGCAGGACCTGTGCGGAGGCGGCCAGGACGGCGCGGGCGGTGCCGTGGGAGGAGACCTCCTCGCCGTGCCCCTCCAGGGACTTCAGCCGGTCCCGGGTCGTGGCCCCCAGACTCCGGCCCGCCCCCACCTGGCTCGCACACGCCTGCTTGAACTCCTTGACCCCCGAGAAGCCCAGCTTGTGTGCCGTCCGCGTCACCGTCGCCTCACTCGTTCCCGCCATGTCCGCGATCGCGACGGCGGTGCTCGTCGCGAAGCGGAGCGGGTCCTGTTCGGCCAGGGCGACCACGTTGCGTTCGCTGCGGGTCAGATCGTTCCGGCCCTGGGTGGCGCGGTCTTCCATGGGGGCCACTTCGTCCTCTCGCTCTCGCTGTTCGACGCGGTTCCGAACCGGGTGTTCGTGGCGTGTCCGGTTCGGCGCGGCGCACGGGAAGGCCAGCCAACCACGTCGCCCGTCGATCCTCGCCGCCGCACGGGTCCGTGCTGAGCCTCGGAACGACGCACGCTTCGGGATCACGCCCGGCACGCAGAGCACGGGCACCCCCGTGACCGGGGCTCCGCGGCGCACTGGGCTCACTGCTGTTCCCACCGGCCCTCCCAGCGCGGGCGACGGCTTGGTCTGGTTCGCCCGTTCCCGCGCACCCTCCAGTGAAAGTTTTCCAACATATTGACGACATGTGTAGGTTCTCCTACGGTGGCCCGCATCACATCGTGTGAACAGCGACGAAGGGCGGGCACATGATCGCGGAGTACGTCATCGTCGGAGGCGGCGCCTACGGCTGTGCCGTGGCCTACCACCTCGCCTCCCAGGGGCGTTCGGTAGTGGTCCTGGAAGCGGCCGGGGTCGGCGGCGGCGCGTCCGGCGGCCCCGGCAAGCGTGGGGTGCGCGGCAACCGACGCGACCTCAGGGAGTTGCCGCTCCTACGCGAGGCACACCGGCTCTGGCCCCGACTGGCCGACGAACTCGGCGCCGAGACCGGCTACGTCCGGAGCGGCTCGGTCTCCCTCATCGAGGAGGAGGTGGTGGGCGGCAGGGGCGGAGTCGTCGCCGCCGAGGCCCACGCGCACACGCAGACGCGGTTCGGGATTCCCACCGAGGTCTGGGACGGTGCCAGGGTGCGGGAGGTGATCCCCGGACTCTCCGGGAACGTGCGCGCGGCACTCCACGTGCCCGGGGACGGGGTCGCCGCCCAGTACCGGACCACCCTCGCCTACGCCGACGCCGCCAGGAGGTCGGGTGCCGTCATCCACGAGGGCGCGAAGGTGGTCGAGTTGCGGTCCCGACAGGCGGGTCGGCACGCCCGCGTGGTCACGGAGGACGGCAGGGCCGTCGAGGCCGAGCGGGCCGTCCTCCTGGCCGCGAACTCCTCGGTCCCGGGACTGGTCCGGGAGAACTTCGGCCACGTCGTCCCCGCGTGGACCGTCTACCCGCAGGTCGTCCTCCTACGGCCCGAACACGCCGTGACCCTGCCCCTCCTGGTGGGCCACGACAGCCGACTCATCTCCGTCAAGTCCCTGGACGGCGGCCTGATCCAGCTCAGCGGCGGCTGGAGGGGGCGGTTCGACCCCGACACCGGCAGGGGCGAGCCGGTGGAGGCGAACGTGCGGGGGAACATCGCCCAGCTGGAGGCCCTGCTCCCCGCCGCAGGTGAACTGACGCGGGTCTCCGTGCACGTGGCCAGTCCCGAGACCGCGACGGTCGACCAGATCCCCTTCGTCGACGCGGTTCCGGGCGCCGAGGGCTTCTACCTGGCCACGGGGTGGACGGGGCACGGCTGGGCCCTGCTCCCCGCCGCCTCCCGGGACATCGCGCACCTCCTCCTCCACGGGACGGCCCCCTCGACCCTGGCCCCCTTCTCCCTCAGCCGCATCCCCTAAGGACCGTTCCCATGCCGGAGCTCATCGAGTTCGACTCCAACGCGCTCAACTCACTCCTCCTCTCGGGCGCCAGCCTGGGGGTCTTCCTCCTCCTCGGCCTGCTCGTCAGGGCGCTCGTCCCCCTGACCCGGAGGCTGTTCCTCCCCGCGGCCCTGATCGGGGGCTTCCTCGGTCTCGTCTGCGGACAGTACGTCCTGGACATCGTCCCGGCCGGAATGTCGGCGACGTGGTCGTCCCTGGCCGGGGTGCTCATCGCGGTCGTGTTCGCCCCGATGCTCCTGGGGCAGAGGCTCCCGCCGTTCAGGGAGGCGGCCAGGGAGGCGGGCGCGCAGATCTGGATGTCGTACTTCAGCACCTTCGTCCAGGTCGCCGTTCCCGCGCTCCTGGTCTTCGCGGTCCTGGGGCCGCTGTTCGGGACCGATCCGCTCTTCTCGACCATCTTCGAGGCGTCCTGGTCAGGCGGGCACGGGACCGCCGCGGGGATGGACGAGACGTGGACCGCCCTGGGCTGGCCCGACGGCACCCCGCTCGCACTCTTCGCCGCCACGGTCGGGCTGGTGTACGGCGTCGTCATGGGCACCGTTCTCCTCAACATCGCCGCCAAGCGCGGCCACCTCTCCCACGAGGCGACCGCGCGACAGGTCGAGCAGGCCGACATCCTGGAGGAGGCCGACCAGAACCAGGCGACGACCGGGAGACTCCACGCCTCGGCCCTGAGCAACCTCGCCTTCCACGGTTCTCTCATCGCCCTGGCGATCCTGATCGGCTCCCTGTTCAAGCACGTCATCGACCAGGTCGTCTCCGGGGTGCCGCTCTTCCCCCTGGCGATGATCGGCGGCCTCCTCGTCCAACTGGCCATCAGCCGGACCCGCTTCCGGGTGCTCGTCGACAAACCGACGCTCAACGCCATCGCGGGGGTCGCACTGGACTTCCTGGTCGTCGCGGCCATCGCGTCCCTGGCCGTTCCGATCATGCTGGCGAACTGGATCCCGTTGACCATCGTCATGCTCGCGATGGCGGGGGTGAGCGTCCTCATCTACTTCCACGTGGGACCCAGGATCTTCCGCGAGGACTGGGCGGAGAACTCCATCGCCCAGTTCGGGGCCCAGACGGGTGTCGTCGCGATCGGCCTGATGCTGCTCAGAGCGGCGGATCCGCAGATGAGGTCCAACGCCTACCGGGCCTTCGCGCTGCGCTCCCCCTTCGTCAGCCCCTTCATCGGCGGAGGGCTGATCACGGCCTCCTTCCCGCTCATCGCCGTGCGGTACGGGAACCTCTGGCTCGGCGTGGGCTGTCTGGTGCTGTGTGCGGTCATGCTGGCGGTCGCCCGACCGTTGGGGCTGTGGAACGCACTTCCACGAGCTCGCCAGGGGGTCTGAGGTCCTTCTGTCGGACACCGTCCTGGTGGTCGTGCTCGCGGAGCCAGCGCACGAGGGACACGGCCACCAGGCTCAGGACGATGATGAGCGGGAACGCCGTCACGACCGACAGGGTCTGCAACGCGTCGGTGCCCCCGGCGGACATCACCGAGACCGACACGGCCGCGAGGACGAGGGCCCAGAGCACGCGGTTGAACCGTGAGGGCTCCACTTCGTTGGGAAGGTCACGGGAGGTCGCCGACCCCATGATGTAGGAGGCGGAGTCCAGCGTCGTGGCCAGGAAGATCAGCAACAGCACCAGGAACAGCGGGGTGATGATCCAGCTGAGCGGGAAGGCCTCCAGCGTGGCGAAGATGGCCTGGACCGCGCCCTCGGACTCCAGGGTGTCCACGATCGGCGCCTGCCCCCGCAGGTCGAAGGCCATGCTGGAGTTGCCGAGCAGCGCGAACGACAGCCAGCAGCCCAGGCTGCCGAAGCCGCACATGCCGATGATGATCTGCCGGACAGTGCGGCCCTTGGAGATCTTCGCGCAGAACATGCCCACGAACGGTCCGTAGGAGATCCACCAGCCCCAGTAGAAGACGGTCCAGACCTCCTGGAAACCGGACCCGCCGACGGGATCGGTGTAGGTGCTCATCCGGACGATGTTCTGGGCGAGCAGCCCGACGCTGTTGGTGAAGGTGTCGATCACGAAGACCGTCGGTCCGACCGCCAGGACCAGGAGTCCCAGAGCGGCGGCCAGGTAGAGGTTGAGGTTGGCGAGGCGCTTCAGGCCTCGGTGCAGGCCCAGCGCGACACTGCCCGCGAACAGAAGGGTCCACAGGCCGATGACGACGGTGTTGAGGGCGGCGCCCGGCTCGACACCGAACATGCGGGACGCGCCCTCCGCGATGGTGGGCACGGCCAGGGCGAGGGAGGTCCCCGCGGCCCCGATCATCCCGAGGATGAAGAGGACGTCGATGACGCGCCCGGGCCAGCGGTCGACGCGGTCGCCGAGCACGCCTCGGCAGGCCTCGCTGAGGCGGAGACGGCGGATCCGGCGCACGTGGTAGGCGTAGGCGAGGGCGAGGGTCGGGACGCAGAAGACCGCCCAGGCCGTGGGACCCCAGTGGAAGAGGGGGTAGGTGGCCGACCACTCGGCCGCCTCGGTTCCGCGCGGTTCGAGTTGGAACGGGGGAGCGGAGTGGTAGTGGGCCCACTCGATGATGCCCCAGTACATGAGGCCGCCGCCGATCGCGGCGGTGAAGATCATCGCGAGCCAGGTGGGGGTGGAGAACTCGGGGCGGTCGTCGGGGCCGCCCATCCTGATGCGGCCGTAACGGCTGAAGACGAGCCAGACGAGCAGGACCGCGAGCCCGGCGACGAACCACATGTACACCCAGCCCAGGTCGGACTGGAGCCAGGAGAGGACGTCGCCGAGCAGGCGTTCGCCGGTCGTCGGCGCGATCACGAACGGCGCGCTGAAGCCGACGACCATGATCAGCGCGGGCCAGAAGACGGTGTTGTCGATGTTCCAGCGGATGACTCGGGTCACCTCCGGGTTCGAGGGCACGGGCCATCCAGTTACTACTGTGTTGCGCTTGACTAATCAACCAGTCGGAATCGCATCTGGGGCCTCCGAGCGGGCCCTCATGGGCTTCGGGGTGCATGAGAACCCTTATGCCCAGGCGCTTCTCGCTATCAGAGAAGCTCGGTCCGATGCCTACGTAACGAAGTGACAACCTCACGCCGTTGCGAAAATCGCCACTCCGGGTGCACACTGGTGGAGTTCGTCCCGGAGGGTCCCGGTCGTCACGCCGGACGGGAGGGGTGCTTCGCGGAGGAGAACTGTCCCGTGGCGACGAGGACCACCACGAGCACGAGCGGGACGATCCACCCGCTCCAGCCCAGGATCGTCGCCTGCGTGGTGTCGACGTGCTCGCCCGCCGTCGTGAAGAGGAGGAAGGTCCCACCCGCCCCGTTGAACGCGGCGTGCGCCAGGGCCGCGGGCCACACGGATGCCGACCGGAGTCGCAGCCAGCCGAAGACCGCGCCGACCAGGACGCACATGGTGACCATCGCGGTCAGGCCGAGCCAGCCCGGCGCGTCGGGGTAGTTGTATCCGAGGAGGATGAGCGGGGCGTGCCACAGGCCCCAGATCACGCCCGAGACCAGCAGGGCCGGGAGCGTTCCCAGCGGCATCAGCTTCGGGAGCAGCCACCCTCGCCACCCGAGCTCCTCGCCCAGCGCGGGGATGAGGTTGACGAACGCCGCCAGGGGGAGCACGGCGAGCTGGACGAGGATGAGCGCGCCGAGCGGGATCGGGATCTCGACCCCTCCCGCCTGCTCGTCCAGGACCTGCTGGAATCCGGAGAGGTTCGCGAAGTCCGCCGGGTACACCCCCAGCAGCGCACCGATCGGCAGCGCCACCAGGACCAGCGCGATGGACACGAGGATCCCCAGCACGCCGTAGCCGAGCACCCTCCGGACCGGTCTCAGCGGCCACAGCCCGAGGGTCCAGGCCTTCTGCTCCGGCCGCTCCACGAAGAACACCACGACGAGCGCGGCGATCGCGGGGGTCATCATCGTGGCGGTGGCCACCACGGTGAACCAGGGGCTGGCGAGTCCGTCCCCGAACCAGAGCGGGAGTGCGAGAAGCCAGGCGAGGGCGAACGCGAGAGCGGTGAACACGCCGATGGCGCGCAGGTCCCGGCTGGTCATGCGGGGGCCGCCCCGTCCCGTGGGGGAGGTGCCCGGAGGTCTGACGGTCACGACTTCTGCCCTTCGAGGATGTGCAGCCCGGCGATGGTGCGGTCGTCGCGGAACGAGATCCGCGCCGTGTAGTCGCCCGCCTCGAACGCGAGCGGCGTGTTCGTGATCGTCAGGTCACCGGCGCGGGCGACCTCCGGCTCCCCGCGTCCCTCGAAGGCTCCCGAAAGGCCGACGAGCTGCGCCCACGCGGCCGCGAGCGCGTCCTCCGACAGGCCGTCGCGCATGGTCGGATCCAACCGCTCGGTGACACGTGCCCAGTGTCCCGCGGCGAGGTCCGCGATCACCGAGGCCGCGAGTTCGGCGACGCCGGGGAGTGGCGTGGTGTTCATGGGTTCTCCAGTCCTGGGATCGATCGGTTTGCCGTAGCGCTGGAACGCCGCCTGCCTGCTCACGCCGAGCGCGTCCCCGATGACCTGCCAGGTGGCGCCGTTCTGGCGTGCCTGCTGCACGACGGCACGCACGACGTCGTCGGCCGCCGTCTGCATGCCCACGGCACGCGCGATCGAGTCGGCCCAGTCGTCGTCCTTGGCCAGGACGCGTGAGGCGAGGAAGGCGTCCATGCGTGCCTTCAGGGCCCGCAGCGCATTCGTCAATTGTTCGTGCACATGTAAAGCATAGCTTTACAAACAGGCCGTGCGTCAAGTTCACGAGCGCAACAGGGGCCCGGGCAGGCGTCCTCGGCCACGCCGGACCGGGGATGAGGTGTGTCAACGAGTACCGGTGGTCGAACCGATTGCGTCACTGGCGCGCGGAGTCGCCGCACGCACGGAGGCGTACGCGCGTAGCCCTGACTCCTGGCCGGGACGAACTGTCTACGTCGCGCTCACCGGTGGGGGCGGCTCAGGGGATCGGTCCCACCGGGACGCCGCTGGGGAGCTTGCTGGGTGGCGTACGCGGCGGGAAGGAAGAGCTCGCTCAGCGCCGACCGGCCGCCGGGGACGTGCCCGTGCCAGCCGAGTTCTCGACCTGCGGAGCCCGGGATGACGAACTGCGGCACGATGAAGGGAGGTGGCTGGTGCCGGTCTGGAACCAGCGTCGCAAGACCATCCCCTTCGGGAGAACCGGACCGGCAGTTCTCGCACCGTCAGGCTCCCGGTGTGCCCTCCGGCCACACACAGGGGGAGGACGCGCCGAGGGAGAGGTCTCCCTGAATACTGGCGCGGAGGGACATGAGGA
The DNA here is from genome assembly GCF_042745575.1 of Nocardiopsis sp. NPDC058789. Taxonomy (NCBI): domain Bacteria; kingdom Bacillati; phylum Actinomycetota; class Actinomycetes; order Streptosporangiales; family Nocardiopsidaceae; genus Nocardiopsis; species Nocardiopsis sp. NPDC058789. Next base: position 110,472 of record NZ_JBHYOW010000001.1, on the reverse strand, counting down.
AGCCGTCCTCCTCGTTCTCGACCGCGATCGACAGTTTGTCGGGGCGTTCGTCACGGAGCACGCGATAGCCGTTGGCGGTCCAGTACTGGTACAGCAGTTCGGCGTTCTGTTCGTTCTCCTCCACCGGCAGCCCGTTCAGCCACTGATCCAGACTGACGGTGACACGGCCTCGAGGGCCACCGTCGGTGGGATCGTCGCAGGAAGCGAAGGCGACCGGGCCCAGGGGTTCGAGCTCGACGGTCTCTGGGAGGGCGGCTACCGCGTTGGCGATGTGTTGGTCGACCTTGGCAGCCGCTTCGTCCTCGGTGATCGTTTCTTCCATCCCCGTCCCCTGGTCGGTGTCGGGGTTGCAGGCGGTCATCGTGACGACGGCCAGAGCCAGGCAGGCCGTCTGTTTCCGTAGTTTCGTGTCTCGATAGGTCCTAGCGCTGTCCGGCGATGACTTCGCCCATGTATGCCAAGGAGGAGGTGCCGCGGTCGAAGTATTCCGAGTGCGCGCTTCCGAGGGGCCACGGCCCTCCTTCGCTGCCCTCGTCGGATCCGAACACGGTCGCCCAAGTCTGGGCCCGCGCGTCAAGAGCACGAGAGCAGCGGGCCTGAGCGGGCGGCCTTGGCCACGCCGGGCCGGGGATGAGGTGCGTTCAGGAGAAGGTCACACCGGCGATGGTCCAGCGTGTGCTGGGGGTGACCGATGATCGGCGGACGCGATGTGGGGCGCTCTACCTGCTGGGAGCGGCCACACCACCGTGGGAACGACGAAAGCGGGTTCCCGTGGGAACCCGCTTTCGCGTGATGTGGGCGATACAGGACTCGAACCTGTGACCCCTACCGTGTCGAGGTAGTGCTCTAGCCAACTGAGCTAATCGCCCCAGTGAGACTGGGAGGTGGAGACGGGATTTGAACCCGTGTAGACGGCTTTGCAGGCCGCTGCCTCGCCTCTCGGCCACTCCACCGAGTACACGTGAGGCGATCTCTCGCCCCGCGTCTCCTCCGAGCGGACGACGGGATTCGAACCCGCGACCCTCACCTTGGCAAGGTGATGCTCTACCAGCTGAGCCACGTCCGCGTGCTGCCCGGCTCGGCCCCCGTTTCCGTTGGCCTCGCCTTGCTGCTGGTACAGACTTTACCGGAGATTCGACAGACGGCAAATCAGAGCTCGGCCGGGTCGTGCGGCGCTCCCCTGGGTGGGTGCGCGGGGCGGGTAGCGTCCGCGTCAGGAGTTCCGGGCGGATCCGGGGCACATCGGGCAGCGGAGTGGACGGAGCGGCATGGACATCCCCGTGGCGGACGGCGCGGCGTGTGGAGGGCACGGAGGTGCCGTCCCCTGGGCGAGGGCGCGTGAGCGTGCGCGCGAGCTCGGGGCGCGGTCGGGCACGCCCGCGCGAGACCTCCCTCTGGGCCGGGCCCTGGGCGGTGTGCTCGCTGACGACCTGCGGGCGCTGGTGGGCCTGCCCGCCTTCGACGCGTCGGCGATGGACGGCTTCGCGGTGGCGGGTGAGGGACCGTGGCGCCTGGTGGGCGCGCAGTTGGCCGGCGCTCCCGTGGCGGGGCTCTCCCTGGGGCGGGGCGAGGCGGTGGAGATCGCGACGGGCGCCCGCGCGCCGAAGGGCACCGAGTCGGTCCTGCCCTACGAGCACGCCGAAGTGGAGGACGGCTGGGTGCGCGGGGAGGCTCTCCCCGGACGGCACGTGCGGTGGTCGGGCGAGGAGACGGCGCCGGGGGAGCGGGTGCTGGAAGCGGGCACCGAGGTGACCCCGGCGGTGCTGGGGTTGGCGGCGAGCCTGGGCCACGACGGTCTCGGTGTGCGTCTGCCCACAGTCTCCGTGCTGGTCACCGGGGACGAGCTCGCCACGAACGGCCTGCCGGGGGACGGTGTGGTGCGTGACGCGATCGGCCCCCTGCTGCCCGGGGTCGTCGCCTGGGCCGGGGCCCACCTGGATCGCGTGCGGATGCTGGGGGACGGTTTCGGGGACCTGGGTGAGGCGTTGACCACGGCCGGGACCGACGTGGTGGTGGTCTGCGGTTCCTCCTCGAAGGGACCCGCCGACCACCTGCGCGGGGTGCTCCGGGAACTGGACGCGGAGGTGGTCGTGGACGGGGTGGCCTGCCGCCCCGGGCACCCGCAGCTACTCGCCCACCGGGACGGCACCGTGTTCGTGGGCCTGCCCGGGAACCCGAACGCGGCACTCGTGGCGTCGCTCACCCTGTTGGTCCCGCTGTTGTGCGCGATGTCCGGCCGCCCCGACCCGACGGCTGGTCTGGCGAGGACGACTCTGGGCGCGGACGTGCGGTCCCGACCCGACGACACACGCCTGGTCGCGGTGCGTGTGGGGGAGGGGTACGCGGAGCCGGTGGGTCACGACCGTCCGGGCAGTCTGCGCGGGGCCGCCCTGGCCGACGCCTACGCCGTGGTTCCGCCGGGGTGGGCGGGCGGCGAGGTCGAGCTCCTGCGCCTGCCCTGACCCTCTGGGCCGACCGTGTCCGCGAACCGGGGCACGGGTCGGCCCCCGAGGGACGTCCCTCGGGGGCCGAACTCGTGACGGTCGTTACCTCGCGGACTCGTTGGCCTCGACGACCTCGACGGCATGGTCGGACCCGGCGGTGACGGGGGCCTCGGAGGCCTCCCGCCGGTCCGTCCCGTGGTCCGGGGCGTCGACCGCCGGGTTGCCGTGGCCGCGCAGCAGGAACCAGGCCTGGGCCGCGGCGGCGAGCACGATCACCACGGCGATGGCCGAGGTCAGGTGCATGCCGTCGGTGAACGCCAGCCGGGCCGAGTCCATCAGCGCGTCACCGGCCGCCCCGCCCAGGTCGGAGGCGGTGTTGGCGGCACCGCCCAGGGTCTCCCGGGCGGCCTCGGTCGCGGATTCGGGCACCCCGTCCACCTCGGTGAGGTGGCCACGGTAGAACGCGGTCAGCACACTGCCCAGCACCGCGACGCCCAGGGCGCCACCCATCTCGTAGGCGGTCTCGGAGATCGCGGACGCGGCGCCCGCGCGCTTGGGCGGGGCGGCCGACATGATCGCGCCGTTGGTGAGCGTCTCCGCGAAGCCGGTGCCCAGCGAGATCAGCACGAAGGCCGTGACCACGAGCGCCACACCACGGGTCACGTCGTCGGCCGGGGTGAGCACCAGCGCGCCGAACCCGGCCGCCGTCACCAGCAGGGACACCCCGATCACGGTGGACAGGCTCAGGTGGCGCGCCACCCGAGCCGCGACCAGACCGGCGATGATCGACAGCAGCAGCCCCGGCACCAGCACGATCCCGGCGCGCATCGGTGAGATGCCGAGCACCAGCTGGAGGTACTGCGTGAGGAAGAACAACGACCCGACCAGGGAGAACACGATCATCAGGTTGGTGACCACCGCCACGCTGAACACGCGCGAACGGAACAGGTACACGTCGATCAGCGGGTCCTTGAGCGTGCGCTGTCGGCGCACGAACAGGTAGCCCAGGGTCAGACCGAACGCCAGCGAGAGGATCGGCAGCACGTCGAGGCCGCCGGTCGCGATCTTCTTGATGCCGAACACGATGGGCAGCATGGCGCCCAGCGACAGCACGACGCTCAGCAGGTCGATCCGGCCGGAGTCCGGGTTGCGGGACTCACGGACCAGCAGCGGCACCAGGATCAGGATCAGCGCCATCACGGGCAGGTTGATCAGGAAGACCGAACCCCAGAAGAAGTGCTCCAGGAGCCAGCCGCCCAGGATCGGGCCGAGCGCGGCGCCGCCGGAGAACCCGGACGCCCAGATCGCGATGGCGAGCAGGCGCTGGCGCGGGTCCAGGAAGATGTTGCGCAGCAGGGAGAGCGTCGAGGGCATCAGCGAGGCACCCGCGACGCCCAGCAGGGCGCGGGCGATGATCAGCGTCTCGGCGTTGGGCGCGAAGGCGGCCAGCAGGGACGCGGCGCCGAAGGCCGCGGAACCGATCATGAGCAGGCGTCGTCGCCCGATCCGGTCACCGAGCGAACCCATGGTGATCAGCAGTCCGGCCAGGATGAAGCCGTAGATGTCGATGATCCACAGCAGCTGTCCGGAGCTGGGGCGCAGCGCCTCGCTCAGGGCCGGGACCGCGAAGCCGAGCACGGTCATGTCGACCGAGATCAGCACCACGGGCAGGACCAGGACGGCGAGTGCGGCCCACTCGCGCGGGCCCGCGAGCGCGGGTGGGGACGTGTTGCCCCCGTGCGTGTGGGTGGCGCCGTTTCCGGCCTTGGCGGAACTCATCTTTCCCTCGTCATCGCTTGTGGGTTGCGCGCCTCTCGGAGTGAGGGCGCGGGCCCGGTGGGGAGTCGGTGCCGACCGGGCTGTGCGGACGGGAAGTCTGGTCGACCGGGGTGCGGCACGGTGGTGCGGGCACGATCCGGGACTCTTCAACCGTCCAGCCGGTACAGTACCGTCCAGCCGGTACAGTGTCAATCGTGAGTACATCGAACACGCGGGATCGCATCCTCGACGCCTTACAGGACATCCTGATCGCCGAAGGTTATTCCTCGGTGACCCTGGAGGCGGTCGCACGCGCCGCCGAAGTGTCCAAGGGCGGGCTGCTCTACCACTTCCCCTCCAAGTCGGCCATGATGGTCGGCCTCATGGAGCGCGTCCGCGCGCTGGCGGAGGAGGAGTTCCGCGAGGCGGTCGAGAGCGACGAGGGCGTGGTCCGCTACTTCCTGCGCACGTCGCTGCCGCAGACCACGGTGGAGGGCGAGCTGTACTGGGCGGTCATCGCGGCCCTGCGCAGCAAGGAGGACATCCCCCCGGAGGCGGGCGTCCTCGTGAAGGAGCTGTTCACCCGCTGGGGTGAGCTCCTGCACGCCGAACTCACGGACCCGGTGCTGGCCGAGACCATCCGCCTCGCCGGGGACGGCATGTACATGTCCTCGATCGCCGGGCTGGGGAGCCCCGACCCGGAGCTGACCCAGCAGGTGATCGACCGCCTGGTCGAGGCCTCGGACCGGGTGCTCAGGGACCGTTGAGCCCCGCCGTTGGCCCGTGGGGTCCCAGGCGGTCCTCGAAGACCTGGACCTCCTTGTCCCCGACGGGCGCGCGCACGGTAGGGGTGAACCCCTGTCGCTCGTAGTAGCGGATGAGTGAGCCGTCGCCGCCCGACCAGCAGTCCACCCGGACCAGGGAGATCCCGCGTTCGCGGGCCTGGCTCCGGGCGTGGTCGAGGAGCTGGCCGCCGACGTCGCGACCGGCGAACCGCCGGTCGGTCAGGAGCAGGCGCACGTAGACCTCCCGTTCGTCGACGGGTGGCGTGTAGTCGAGGGCGGTCTCGCTGATGACCAGGGCCCCTGCCGTGGCCCCGTTGATCTCGGCGATCCAGAGGCCGTCCGAGGCGAGCCCGCGGACCCTCTCGACCCTCTCGGGGATCTCCGACCAGGGGCGGGTGCCCCACTGGTCGGCGGAGCCGCGCTCCGTGAGCCAGACGACGGCCTCGTCGAAGAGCCGCAGGAGTTCGTCGGTGTCGTCCGTGCCGCCTCGACGCAGTCGCATGGGGCTGGCTCCTTGGTGCTTGGTGTTCCCGGGGTCGGGGCACCCTACTGGTCGGGGCCCTCGCGCGGCATCCGGTTTTCCGGGTTCCCGACCGGCCGTCGGGCTCGCGGGGCCGACGCCGGTGGGAGCGGCGAGGATCACCGGAGTTCCGGGGACCCGCTGGGTGTCGGGCCCGTGGGAAGCGGGCCTCATCGTCATGCGGATGGCATCATGAGTCACCCTGGAGGGCACCGTCAGTTGTCTCTGGAAGGTGACAGTGTGGTGCTGTTCACGTGTCCTCGAACGTGGTTTACTTCCCAGTAACTTCGTTGCCGTCACCGGGCGCCGGGTTCCACGGGTGCCTGCCCAACTGGCGAGGTGAAGTGTGCACTACCGCGAGATGTGGGGCGTGCCGTGTCGACCGGGAGGCTTCTCTTGGCAAGACTGTTCACACCTCACCGGAGCGTCCACGGGGTGAGAACACGCCGACGGGAAAGCGGGGAGCTGATGCACAGGCTCACCAACAGGGTACGACCGTACGCCTGGGGAGCACGCGCTGCCATTCCTCGTCTGCTGGGCACCGACCCCGACGGCACCCCCCAGGCCGAGCTCTGGCTGGGCGCGCACCACGGCGCCCCCAGCACCGCGCACTGCGACGACGGGGACAGACCCCTCCCCGAGCTCATCTCCGAGGACCCGCACCGCGTTCTCGGCCACCGGACCGCCGAACGCTTCGGCGCCCGCCTGCCCTACCTCCTGAAGTTCCTCGCGGCCGAGGCCCCGCTCTCGCTCCAGGTCCACCCCGACGCCGAACGGGCCCGTTCCGGCTTCGAGGCCGAGGAGCGCGCGGGGATCCCGCTCGACGCCCCCCACCGCAACTACCGCGACCCCCACCACAAGCCGGAGCTCCTCCTCGCGCTGGAGCCGTTCGAGGCCCTGTGCGGGTTCCGTGAACCCGCCGCCACCGTGGCCGACCTCATCGGGCTCGACAACGACCTGGCCACCGAGCTCCGGGAGGACCTGTCCCACGCCGATACCCAGTCGGCGCTCCGTGCCGCCCTCACCCGTCTGTTGACCCTCCCTGCGCCGGACCGGTGCCGGATGATCGAGGAGTTCGTCCGGGAGTGGTCGGGCGGCGGACGCGGCCCCCACGCGGAGATCGTCACCGACCTGGCCACCCGCTATCCCGGTGATCCGGGCGCGGTCGCCGCGCTGCTGCTCAACAGGGTCACGCTCTGGCCCGGGCAGGCGCTCTTCCTCCCGGCGGGCAACATGCACGCCTACCTCCAGGGAACCGCGGTGGAGGTGATGGCCAGCTCCGACAACGTGCTCCGGGCCGGTCTGACCGCCAAGCACGTGGACGCCCCCGAGCTCCTCGACGTGGTGGACTTCTCGGTCCTGCCCATCCCGTACGCCCAGCCGGGCTTCCTGGACGGCCGTCGGGAGTTCCGCCCGGCCGCTCCGGAGTTCGCGCTCCACGAGATCGGCCCGGGGCGGATCACCGCTCACCTGCCGGGCGACGGACCCACGGTGGTCCTGGCGCTGCACGGGACCGTGGACCTGGTCGCCGAGGTCGGTGAGGGGGTCACCCTCGGCCGGGGGGAGTCCGTGTTCGTCCAGGCCGACAGCGGCCCGATCAAGGTGGAGGGGCACGGACACGTCGTCGCCGCCACCGTCGGGGACCACGGGCGCACACGGGTGTGACCTCGGGTCCTCCCGAGTGCGGGGCCCGAAATCCCCTGGCGCGCGGGACGAGGGCCAAGCATGCTGGCGTTCATGACATCCTCGGGACCGGCCTCGAATCTCCGGATTCCCGGATCGTGGACCCCGACCTCCGCCCCCTTTGGCGCACTCTGTCCGGGCCATCGGTCACCACCGATAGCCTGGGCCCCTCTGTTCACGTCTTCAACCGAGGGGGACCCCACCATGGCGCTTGAGCGTCCCGAGATCGACTTCATCGAGGGCCCGCCGCCCGCGGACCTCCAGGTCACCGACCTCACCGTCGGCGAGGGCGACCAGGCCGGGCACGGCAACACCGTCAGCCTGCAGTACGTCGGCGTCTCGCACTCCACCGGCGAGGAGTTCGACGCCAGCTGGAACCGCGGCGAGCCCCTCACCTTCAAGCTGGGCGCCCGCCAGGTCATCCCCGGCTGGGACCAGGGCGTCCTGGGCATGCGCGTGGGCGGCCGCCGTCAGCTGGTCATCCCGCCGCACCTGGCCTACGGGGACCGCGGCGCCGGCGCCCTCATCAAGCCGGGGGAGACCCTGGTGTTCGTCGTCGACCTGGTCGACGTCAAGGGCAAGTAGGACCGTTCGTCCCGCCGCCCGGGCCGGGGTACGACCAGCCGGGCGGCGGGCGCACGCTTCGGGGTCCGCGCCGCGCTCCCACACGCGGTACGGACCCCTTCGCGTCCCCACCGCTACCTGAGCGTCGCGCCCACCTTCACATGGCCCTTGAGCAGGTCCCGGGCGATGGTGCGGCGCTGGATCTCGTCGGTGCCCTCGAAGATGCGCAGGAGCCGCAGGTCGCGGTAGAAGCGCTCGACGGGCAGCTCCCGGGTGTAGCCCATGCCGCCGTGGATCTGCATGACGCGGTCGACGATCTCGTTGGCCTTCACACCGCCGAACAGCTTCGCGATCGACTGCGCGTGCCGTGAGTCCAGCCCCTGAGCGACCTGCCAGGCCGCGTGGAGCACCAGCAGCCGCAGCGCCTCGATCTCGGTCTGGGAGTCGGCGATCATCCACTGGATGGCCTGCCGGTCGGCGATGGGAGCGCCGAAGGTCTCCCGCGTCCTGGCGTACTCGATGCCCATGTCGAGCAGGCGCTCGCAGCCGCCCAGCGCGCGGGCGGGCAGCAGGTAGCGGCCGCGTCCGATCCACTTCATGGCGAGGGCGAAGCCCCGGCCCTCCTCCCCGAGGACGTTCTCGTGGGGGACGCGCACGTCCTGGAAGACCAGGGAGGCGGGGCGGCGCTCGCCCATGGTGTCGATGGGCTCGGAGGTCCAGCCCATGTCACGGTCGACGAGGAAGCAGGTCACACCGCCGTCGGCGCCCCTCTCGGGGTCGGTGACGGCGAAGACCAGGGCGAAGTCGGCCTCCTCGCCGCCGGTGATGAAGGTCTTCTCGCCGTTGATCACCCACTCGTCGCCGTCACGGACCGCCCGTGTGCGGATGGCCTTGGCGTCGGACCCCGCTCCGGGTTCGGTGATGGCGAAGCAGGAACGGCGCTCGCCCTCGATCGTCGGGACCAGGTACGTGCGCTTCTGCTCCTCGTTGGCGTGGAAGAGGATGTTGTCGGCCTCGCCGCCGAACTTGAAGGTGAGGAAGGTCCGGCCGAGTTCAATCTCGATGAGGGCCTCGGTGACGGCGTCGAGGCCCATGCCGCCGTACTCCTCGGGGGTGGAGACGCCCCAGAAGTCGGACCCGCGGGCGAGCGCGCGCAGCCGGGTTCGCTCCTCGTGGTTCAGGCCGGGCGGGTGGCCCTCGCGTTCTCGGCGCAGCACGTCGTTCTCCAGCGGCATCAGCTCCCGCTCGACGAAGGTCCGCACCCAGCTCTGGATGGCGCGCTGTTCTTCGCTCAGTGAGAAATCGATCACGGCTGCTCCCAGATAACCTAACGGTGTTCGGTTATGTGAGGGTACGCCGTGCCCGTCAACGCACGCAAGGGGTCGGGACGTGGCCGGGACCGTCGCGTCCGACGGGAGGCGGGGCGTCGCCGTGCGATGATCAGCGCTGACGCCGGACGGCCCGGCGCGGAGGAGAACAGCGCGGAAGGGGAGCCCCGCCGTGGCCAGACCCAAGACACCGATCCTGAGCAAACCGGCCATCCGGACGGCCGCGCTCACGCTCATCGACCGGGACGGACTGGAGCAGCTGTCCATGCGCAAGCTCGCCCAGGAGCTCGCCGTCCAGGCCGCCTCGCTGTACAGCCACTACCGGACCAAGGAGGAACTCCTCAGCGAGGTCGCGGAGGAGGCCACCACACACATCGACGTGTCCGCCTTCGGTGGCGGCGACTGGCGCGAGGGCCTGGCCGTGTGGGCCCGTTCCTACCGCGCGGCGCTCGCCCAGCACCCCAACCTGCTCCCGGTGATCGCCGCCGGGCCGGGCCGCCGTGAGGAGGCGCTGCGCAGGGCCGACGCCGTCCACGGCGGGCTCGTGGGCGCGGGCTGGCCGCCCCGCTACGCGACGATGATCGGCGCCTCCACCAAGTACCTGGTGGTGGGCGCGGCGACACACTCCTTCGCGGGCGGATTCGACGACGACGTGTGGGTCTACCAGGACCGCTACCCGAACCTGTCCCAGGCCCACCGGCTGGCCGAGGTCGCCGCCGAGATCGACGAGGACAGCTTCGAACTGGCGTTGACCGCCTTCCTCGACGGTCTGGTCCCGGTCTACGAGAGGGTCCGAGCCCGGCCCGGAGCGTGAGCCCCGGTCAGCCGCGGGCCGGCCCTGGGATCAACGGGGTGTCGCGGTGGAGTCGATCCACTCGCACAGCAGGTCCAGTCCGGCCTCGGCGCGGCCCAGGTCGCCGGTGGTGAGGTAGTCGGCCTCCAGTCCGGCGAATGAGGCGTTGAGCAGGGTGGCGAGGCTGAGGGCACGGTCCGGCGACGAACCGCGCAGGGTCAGGCAGGAGGCCACGAACTCCGCCCGTCCGCGCAGGAACCCGGCGCTGGACGCGGGCAGGCGCCCTGCCGAGGCCAGCCCCTCGATCTCCCTGATCAGCCGGGTCATGGGGAGTTCCGGGCCGAGGTTGCGCCGCCAGGAGGCGCGGACGATGTCGGAGACCGGGACGGCCGCGTCCTCCCACCCCTTGGTGGCCAGCAGCGACTGGTGCTGGCGTTCGTCCAGCCGGGCCAGGACCGCTGAGAGCAGGTCCTCGCGGTCGGCGAAGTGGTGGGTGAGCACGCGGGTGCTCTGCCCCAGACCCTGGGCGAGTCCGCGCAGCGTGAACCCGCTGATCCCGGTGTCCGCGAGCTGTTCGATCACGGCGTCCAGGACCTCGCGTCTCCTTGCGGGGTCGGCCTTCCGAGCCATCTGTACCTCCTGCTGGTCCTCGCGGTCCCAACTCTGGCACAGGCGCCGGGTGGCCGACACGGCGTGCGGGGCGCCCCGTCGCACGGAGCGCCCCGGGCGGTTCGGACGGGTGCGGGCTTCGGAGAGTACTGATCCGGGAGCCGGACGCGAGCCGGAACGCACCGGCTCGGGTGGGCTCAGGCTCGGGCGAAGGCGTTCACGCCGGTGAGCTCGGCCGACCACGCCCACAGCCGCTCGGCCTGCTCCGGGTCCCGGGCGTGTGCGGCCACCCCGCCCTCACCCTGAGTGGGATCGGCCGACTCCGGGAGCTCCGCGATGTCGCAGTTCTCGCAGTACAGCCCGCCCAGGCCCGCGAGCCGGGGGGAGGTGGCCGCCCACACCTGGGTGGCGGCGCCCTGCTCGGGGGACTTGAAGGTGGGGTCGATGACGTCGCCCTGCTCGTTGATCCACCCCTGGTCGACCCTCTCCTGTGTGGTGAGGTGCCGCTGGAGCGGGGTGAGGATCGCCCCCGGATGCAGGGAGAAGGACCGCACCCCGTGCTCGCGACCGAGCCGGTCCAGGTGCGCGGCGAAGAGGACGTTGGCGGTCTTGGACTGCCCGTAGGCCAGCCAGCGGTCGTAGCCCTCCGCGAACCACGGGTCCTGCCAGCGGATACCGGAGGCGTGGTGTGCGCCAGAGGAGACCGCGACCACCCGGGCGCCGTCGTCGAGCCGGGGCCACAGGTGGTTGACCAGGGCGAAGTGGCCCAGGTGGTTGACGGCGAACTGGGCCTCCCAACCGGGGCCCACCTCGGTGTGCGGGCAGGCCATGATCCCGGCGCTGGTGATCACCAGGTCGACGCGGTCGTACGGGAAGGAGTCGGCGAAGCCGCGCACACTGTCGAGGTCGGCCAGGTCCAGCGCGGCCGTCTCGGATCCCGGGATCCCGGACAGCGCCTGCTCGGCCCGTGCGGGCCTGCGGGCCGGGACCACCACGCGGGCGCCCGCCGCCGCGAGGGCCCGTGTGGTCTCCAGGCCGATGCCCGAGTAGCCGCCGGTCACCAGGGCGACCCGCCCGGTGAGGTCGACGCCGTCGAGGACGTCCGTCGCGGTGCTGCGCATACCGAAGCCGGAGCCGATCCTGCTCTGTTTCGTGGTCATGCGGCTCACGCTAGGACCTGGAGCGCGCACCAGGTCAAGCTCCAGGAGCGACGCGTCGGTCGCTCGGGCCCGGCGTCGGGCGCGGAAACCGGGGTGGGGCCCGCGGCGCGGAGGGAGTCTCGACGGGGGTACGCCGGTGGTGGCCCGAGGCCGCCACCGGCGCCGCTCTTCCGTGTGTGTCCCGTGAGCGCTCGGGTCCACCGGAGGTCTCCGTCGCCCGTCGCTCCCCGCCCTTGGGACGGAGGGGGAACGGTCAGGAGCCGGTGGGTTTGGTGTCCACGTTGGTGGACAGCGCCCCGCGCTCCAGCTGGTCCAACAGCCCCCCGCCGGAACGGGGCACGGCCTGGGCCGCCACGTCCTTGCCGTACCGGATGCGGGTGAAGGTCTCCGGCAGCCGCTTCTCCAGACGGAGGTGGGCGGTTCGGCCCAGCAGCCAGGCGGCCAGGGACCCGTTGGCCAGGGCCACCGGAACGGCCAGCCAGGGCACGCCCTGGACACCGGCCCACACGAGGGCCCCGATCGTGGGGGACGACAACACCGGCATGGCGAACAGGGTGATCCACACCTGGAGCTGGTTGTCGCCCGCGTCGTTGGCGTCCACGCGCAGGTGCGGGTCCACACCCGGGGTGACGGCCACCACCGACAACAGGATCGACAGTCCGGCGGCCACCCCCAGGAACACCACCAGGCTCGACACCACGTACGGGACCGCCCAACCGGCCCCGGAGGCGACCACGGCCAGCACGCTCAGCACGACCGTGGACGGGCCCGCGAGCAGGGCGAACGCGATCTGTCTGCCCCGCACGTCGGCGCGGAGCGTGTCGCGCCCCTGGCCGACCACGGTCAGCCACAGGGCGGTGCCGTCGTGCCCGTACATGTTGGCGCCGCCCATGCCGATGACCAGCAGGGCCATCACCCCGGCGAAGGGCGCGACCTCCGGGAGCTGGCCGATCAGTCCGATCACGCCGATGATCAGGCCCGTCCACAGGGCGGCACGCAGTTCCAGGCCGCGCCACGGGTCCCGCCACCACTGGCGCAGCTCCTTGCCGACCACCGCGCCCAGGGGGGTGTCCGGCAGGAGGGAACGACCGCCGAGCAGCACCCGTGAACCCAGTGGCCGCGACCGTCTCCGCACACCGCGGGGGGCCACGCTCGGAGCCAACAGCCGCACGGTGACCAGAACCGTCACCAGGGTGAGCGCGCCGAGCGCCCCCAGCCAGCCGAAGGCGGCGCCCCACGAACCCGCCGCGGCCGCGTCCACCGCCAGCACCGGCCAGGAGGTGGGCACCGCGGACACCACGGTCAGGACCGTGCCCTGGAGCCCCTCCCGGGACAGGCTCGACACGGCCGAGAACGCCGGTTGGACCGCCATCCACCCGAAGAAGAGCCCGGCCACGATCAGGCCCCACTGCAGGGAGGCGATCTCCATCCCGATCCGGCTGTGCATGGCCACGCCCAACGCGCGGAACACCAGGCGTGACAGCGACACCATGAACACCAGCAGCGCCATCATGCCGAGCAGCCCCAGGAACAGCGTGGCCGGATCCGAGGCCCACGCGTGCCACGCGACCGTCGCCGTGGCCACGAGGGTGAGCAGGGGGCCCAGACCGACGAACGCCGTCACCAGCAGCCCGGCACCCACCCGGTCCCGGTCCAGCGGAAGCAGGGTGAAGTACTGCGCCCGCAGCACCCCCACCCCGTTGGTGATGGTGGGGCCGAGCACCCAGCCGCTCGCCCAGACCGCCAGGGCCAGCATGAGCAGGCCCGACCGGACCTGGTCGGAGGAGGCCGCGACCGCCAGGTACCAGGTCAGCCCGACCCCCAGGGCGATCATCACCAAGGAGAAGAACCGTGTGCCGACGGAGCCGTGCCGCCCCAGAGTGAACTTGAGGCGGATCAGGAGTTCAACCACGCCAGGTCCCCCTCTCCGACCTCGCGCGCGCCGACCAGACGGACGAAGGTGTCCTCCAGAGTGGCGTCCGCCCCCCGGACCTCGACGAGTGCGCCGTCCGCCAGCACCCGTCCCTCGGCGATGATCGCCACCCGGTCGGTGAGCTGCTCCACCAGGGCCATCACGTGGCTGGAGATCACCACGGTGCCGCCGCCGTCGGTGAACCGGCGCAGGATCGCGGTCAGCACCCGGGCCGACACCGGGTCCACCGCCTCGTACGGCTCGTCCAGGACCAGCACCTCCGGGGCGTGCAGCAGCGCCGTGGCCAGACCGATCTTCTTGCGCATCCCGGTGGAGTACTCCGCGACCAGCACGCCGTCGCGCTCCGCGCCGTCCAGTTCGAGGACCTGGAGGAGTTCCCCGGCACGGGTCCGGGTGACGTCGCGGTCCAGACCGCGCAGCCGTCCCCAGTAGTCGAGGAGTTCGCCCCCGGTGAGCCGCTCCGGCAGGGAGAGGCCGTCGGGGAGCACACCCAGACGGCTCTTGGCCTCGATCGGGTCCCGCCACACGTCCACGCCGAGGACCCGGGCGGTGCCGGAGTCCGGGCGGAGCAGCCCCACCGCCATCGACAGCGAGGTGGTCTTCCCCGCGCCGTTGGGACCGACCAGACCCATCGTGGCGCCGCGCGGCACAGCCAGGCTCACGCGGTCGGCGGCGCGCGTCCCGTTGAAGTCCTTGGTGAGTCCGTCCAGCTCGAGTGCTGGTGTGTCAGGGCTAGTCATGGTCCCCATACTCCGGGAGCACCGCCCGGACCGCATCGGCCGACCGGACACGACGGCTGGCCGGGTGACCAGGACGGCCAGCCGTCACCTGGCCTGGTGATCGAGGCGCCGGACGGCCGGGGCGCTCTAGGCTGGAATCCAGGCCGGACGTGACGGGGGGAGGGACACATGGAGACGCGTCGCCGAGACCGCCGCGACCTCGTGGTGGACGTCCTCCTCGTGGTGTTCGCGGTCGTCTTCGGGCTCCTGGGCTACGCCTCCTACGCCACGGACCTGCATCCGACCGACCGCGTGCCCGCCTGGGTCCTCTGGCTCGACCTGGCCTGCCTCCCGCCCGCCTGCGCCGCGCTCTGGTGGCGTCGATCCCACCCGCTGGCCGTGGCCCTGGTCGTCGTCCTGCTCGCCTCGTTCTCCACCTCGGTGATCGGCGCGCTGACCGTCTCCATCATCGGCCTGGCCGTCTACCGGCCCCTGCCGCAGGCGGCGCTGGGGGCCTTCCTGGCCGTGGTCCTCGGTCTGCCCTGGGCCGTGCTGGTGCCCGGATCCACCGGCGACTCCGTCCTCACCGCGATCGGCATCCTCGTGCTGATGAGCGCCTACCTGGCGTGGGGAGCGGCCATCCGCTCCCGCAGGCGACTGGTCGAGCGGCTGCGGGAGGACGTGCGGCGCGAACGCGAACTGCGGGAGGAACGGCTGGCCGCCGCTCGGGTGGACGAGCGCCGCAGGATCGCGCGCGAGATGCACGACGTGGTCGCCCACCGCATGTCCCTGCTGTCCGTGCACGCCGGGGCGCTGGCCTACCGGACCGAGCGGGCGGAGTCCGGCGAGGCCGCGCCGCTCAGGGCGTCGGAGGTGGGGACGGCGGTCCGGGTGATCCGCGACAACGCGCACCGCGTGCTGGACGAACTCAGCGAGATCCTCACGGTGCTGCGTTCGGGTGATCTCTCCGGGGAGGACGAGGAGACCCGCCAACCCCGGCTCGCGGACGTGACACGGCTGGTGACGGAGGCGGTCGACGCGGGGGAGAAGGTCTCCTACACCTCGGACCTGCCCGAAGGGGCCGAGCCGCGCCAACAGGTGCGGCGCACCGCCTACAGGGTGGTTCAGGAGGGGCTGACCAACACCCGGAAGCACGCGCCGGGCGCGAAGGTGGCGGTCACGGTGACCGGTTCCCCCGGCCGTGAACTCGTGATCGTGGTCAGCAACGTGCTGCCGATCGGCAGGGCCGCCAGCGAGATCCCCGGAGCAGGGGCGGGGCTGGCGGGTCTGGCCGAGCGCGTGCACCTGGACGGAGGGCGTCTGAGGCACGGCCCCTCCCGGGGGCGGTTCCAGCTGACCGCCGTGCTGCCCTGGCCGGTCGACCAGCCCGCCGGTGCCGCCGGGGAACACGGCCGAGAGGTGCGATAGTGGAGGACGTGAACACTCCGGTCCGGGTCCTGCTCGTGGACGACGACGCCCTGGTACGCGCCGGTCTGCGCCTGATGCTCTCCGGAGGCGGAGACATCGAGGTCGTGGGCGAGGCCGACGACGGCTCCCAGGTGGCGGCCGCCGTGGCCGAGCACCGCCCGGACGTGGTCCTCATGGACGTGCGTATGCCGGAGGTCGACGGCATCGCCGCCACCGCGCGGCTGAGATCGGGGCCGGTCCGGGGAGCGGGCCCGGCTCCGGGGCCGCAGGTACTCGTGCTCACCACCTTCGACGCCGACACCACCGTGGTGCGGGCCCTGCGCGCGGGAGCCGCCGGGTACCTGCTCAAGCACACCGACCCGGCGCGGATCGTCGAGGCGGTGCGCCGTGCCGCCCTGGGCGAACCGGTGCTGTCGCCGAGCGTGGCCCGCGCGCTGATGGACCGCGTGGCCGGGGCCGACCCCGTGGAGCGTACTGAGGTGCCCACCCGCCGCGACCGCGCCCGTGCCCGGTTGGCCCTGCTCACCGCACGGGAGCGGGACGTGGCCGAGGCGGTGACCGAGGGGCTGTCCAACACGGAGATCGCTGATCGGCTCCACATGTCCATGGGCACGGTCAAGGCGCACGTGTCCAGCGCGTTGACCAAGCTGGACCTGTCGGGTCGGATCCAGCTGGCCCTGCTCACGCACGACGCCCGCGACCCGGAGGACTGAGGCACGGTCCTCCGGGCCCGTTCGGTCAGGGGCCCGTCCGGCCGGGGGTCAGGCCGCGGCGGCGGTGGCCATGGCGGCGGCGAGCGCGTCGCACTCCTGCTCCTCGGGGAGCGGCTGCCCGGCGGCGAGGCGGGCCATGAGCATCCCGGAGAGCAGGTCGGTCACCAGGCGGGCTCGGCCGGTCCCGGAGAGCTCGCCCCGCTCCACCGCACGCTCCAGGAGCGCGGTGACCAGCTCCAGACGCCGGTCGAGCAGGGTGCGGATGATGACCGCCCCCGCCTGTTCCCGGAGCGCGGCCACGAGGGCGTGCCGGGCCAGGGCCTGCGTGGCGGGCTCCGCGAACACGCCGTGGACGGCGCGCACGGCGAGCGTCAGGTCGCCGAGGAGCGTACCCGTGTCGGGGACCTCGATCCGGTCGATGGTGATCTGCTCGGCGGCGGCCAGGATCAGTTCCTGCTTGGTGGCGTAGCGGCGGAACACGCTGGTGCGCCCCACCCCGGCGTGCCGGGCGACCTCGTCGAAGGTCAGGTCGAAGCCGCGCTCCGGGAGCAGTTCCGCCGTGGCCCTCCGGATGGCCTCGTCCACGGCGGGGTCGGGGCGACGGCCACCTCGTCCCTTGCGCATTCCCTCTCCCGAGCTCTTGACAGTGGTTGGGGTACTCGTAGTATCGGTACTAAGAGTTCCGGTATTGAGAGTACCGTTGAATCGCCGTAAGGAGAAGCGGCATGAGCGTCATCGTCGTCGGAGCCGGACCCACCGGCCTCATACTCGCGGGGGACCTCGCGGAGGCCGGGACGGACGTCACCCTCCTGGAGAAGCGCGCCGAGGAGTCCAACCTGACCCGCGCCTTCGCCCTGCACGCCCGCACCCTCGAACTCTTCGACATGCGCGGGATCGCGGACGAGATCGTCGACCAGGGCTTCGAGGTCTCGCGTGTCCGCGTCACCATGGGCGGTCGGGAGGTGGCGCTGGACCTGCGCCACCCGGAGAGCCGGTTCAGGTACGTGCTCACCGTCGCCCAGGCGCGCACCGAGGCGCTCCTCCAACGCCGCGCCGAACGCCTCGGGGTCCGGATCAGGAGGGGCGCCGAGGTCGTCGGTCTCGACCAGGACGAGGACGGGGTCACGCTCACCGTCCGCTCCCGGACCGGCTCGCACACCGAGCGCGCCGCCTACGTGGTGGGCACGGACGGGGCGCACAGCGCCGTCCGCTCGCTGCTCGGGGTGGGGTTCAGCGGACGCAGCTACGACACGCACATCCTGCTGGCCGACGTCCGCCCGGAACGGGAACTGCCCCCAGCGATCAATCCCTACGTCGGCCCGGACGGGCTCGCGCTGCTGCCGCCCTACGGGGACGGCTGGTACCGGGCCATCGTCTGGGACCGGAGCCTTGAGGACGTGCCACTGGACCAGCCCGTCAGCAGGGAGGAGCTCAACGACTCCCTGGGGCGGATCACCGACGGAGAGGTCAGCGTCGCGGAGATGAGCTGGTCCACGCGCTTCCTCAGCGAACGCCGTCAGGCGGACCACTACCGGGTCGGACGGGTCCTGCTCGCCGGGGACGCGGCGCACGTGCACTCCCCGATGGGTGCCATGGGGATGAACACCGGTATCCAGGACGCCGCCAACCTGGCCTGGAAGCTGGTCGCGCAGGAGCGGGGGTGGGCGCCCGACTGGCTGCTCGACACCTACGAGGACGAACGCCATCCGGTGGGCCGCCAGACCCTGCGCGTCACCGACTTCATCCAGCGTATGGCGGTGGCCCCCGGGCTGGTCCGCGCGATCCGTCCCCACGTGGTCCCCCGCCTGGTCCGGGTCGGCCGGGTGTCCGCTGCGATGCGCCGACTGGTCTCCGGTCTCAGCGTGCGCTACCGCCGGCCGGAGCAGGTGATGGACTCCGCCTCGGTGGGGCGGCGTGTGGACGACCTCCCGCTGGTGCACGAGGGGGAGACCACGCGGCTGTACGAGCTGGTGGACCCGACCCGGTTCACCCTGTTGGACACCACCAGGGTGGGAGCCTCGGCCGAGGCCGCGAGGCCCTGGGCCGACCGGGTGCGCGCCCTGCGGGTCGTCGGAGACCTGCCCGAGGGGGCGGACGCACTCCTCGTCCGCCCCGACGGCCACGTCGCCTGGAGCGCCGAACGGCCCTGCGCCGAGCAGGTCCGCGCGGCCCTCACCGCGTGGACCGGTACCGCCTGAGCGTCAGGCGGGGGCCTCCGGATCCGGCGCCACGCGGCGCGACATCCGTAGGAACGAGAACCACTGCGCCGCCACCAGGAACGCCGTGGCGCCCGCGTTGGCGCCCCACAGGGCGGTCAGACCACCGTGCTCCACGAGCGGCACCGAGGCCAGCACCAGCGTGCCGTAACCGAGGGCGAACGCGTACATGGCGGGCCGGGTGTCCTTGAGCCCCAGCAGTCCCGAGTTGGGCGCCGACTGGAGGGCGTCGAAGGCACCCACCAGACACAGCAGCGGAACGAGTGCGACCACCCCGGCGTGTACCCCGGGATCGTCGGTGAACAGCCAGACCAGCGGCCCCGCCGCCCACCAGAGCAGTGCCCCGCTGACCAGCATCACCGGGAGCGACACCAGGTAGCTCGCCAGGACCGTGCGCACCACCAGGGCCCGGTCGCGGGCCCCGGCCGCCCGCACGGTGAACGGGACGGTGGCCTGGCCCACGCCGACGAAGGAGATGAAGGCCATTCCCACGAGCACCACGGCGACCTGGTGGACGGCGGCCTCCTCGGGGCCGATCCGGGCGACCACCACGGCCAGGACACTCAGTGACCCGGATTTGATCAGCAGGGTGGAACCCGTGGGGAGTCCGACCCTCGCCATCCGGCTGATCCCCGCCCACCGGGGCGCGCCGAACCCGATCGGGTGCCCCCGCAGGATCGTCCCGCGCCTGACCACCGCGAAGTTCAGGCCCACGGTGACCACGTTCATCGCGAGCATGGAGGCCCCCGCGCCGAACAGCCCCAGGGCCGGGAGGGGCCCCGGTCCGAGGACCAGGGTCGGGGTCGCCACCAGCGAGAAGGCCACGGAGACCAGGGAGAGCGCCAGCACCGCCCTGGTGTGCCCCAACCCGACCAGCAGCACGGTGGTCGCGTTCTTGACCGCCGCCAGCACCACGTATCCGGCCATGAGCAGCGGGTAGAGGCCCAGCACGGCCACGGTGGGTTCGGCCACCCCGACCAGCCGCGCGCCCACGGGGACGGCGAGGATCAGCAGTCCGCCCACGATCCCCAGGAACAGGCTGAGCCACAGGCTGTCCCGGAGCACCGGGGCCAGGGCCCGGGGGTCGTCCTCGTTCTCGGTGAAGAAGGGCATGGAGCCCCGCAGGGTGCCGTGCACGACCATGATCATCGGGTTGAACACGGCGATCACCAGCGCGTACGCGGCCAGCTCCACGGTCCCGGTGTTGCCCAGGACCGCCGCGGTGACCGCGCTCCCGATGAGGGTGGACAGCATGGAGAGGTAGAGCGGGAGAGCCTTGCCCGCGATCCGCCGGGCGATCGGCCCCGCGCGCTGGGGAGGGTCCGCCGGAGTGGAGGGGGGCTCCGGAACACGGGTCCGGTCGGTGCGTGCTGACATGCGTGGGGAGGACTCCTCCGGGGGTTGGGCGTCGACGGCGGCGAGGTCGTAGCATCTGGCTTGACAGCGTGTCCGATGACGAGGGGACGGTTCTCATGGCCGAAAAGCGCGTGGTGTGGGCGAAGAAGCTGCCGGAGGTCTACAAGAAGCTCGACGAGATCGACCTGGTCATCGCGGACCATCTGGACGTCAAGCTGCTCGAACTGATCAAACTCCGGGCCTCCGTCCTCAACGGCTGTGCGTTCTGCGTGGACCTTCATACCCAGAAGGCGCTCAAGGAGGGCGAGTCCCAGCAGCGGCTCTTCCTCGTTTCCACCTGGTACGAGGCCGGTGAGCGGTTCACCGAGCGCGAGCGTGCGGCCCTCGCCCTCACCGACGAGATGACCGAACTCGGCGGCACCGGGGTCTCCGACGAGGCCTACGAGTCCGCCGCCGAGTTCTTCGACGAGACCGAGCTCGCCGCGCTGATGTCCGCCATCGCCATGATCAACCTCTACAACCGGCTCGCGGTCACCAGCCAGCTGCACCCCAAGGAGCGTTAGGGTTCCGCGCGCCCCCGCCGGGCCACACCTCCGGCGGGGACGCGGCGCGACGGGGGCGGGGGCGTCACCGCGCGGGAAGCCGTACGGTCACAGGGCCTCCTTCGGCGCGGGGCAGTGCTCGGCGCCGAACTCCAGGGCGTCCAGGGTCAGATCGACCACGGCCGACCGGTGCTCCTCCAGGGCAGCGACGTCGACCAGGGCGCGCAGGGCACCCGGTACCAGCGTGGCCAGCGCGCCCTCCACCGTCGCCTGGGTCCGTCTGTCGCGCAGCCCGCCGACCACCCCGGGCCACCGGCCCTCCAGCACCGCGCCGTTGGCCACCGCCGTGCGCCAGACCGCGCCCAGGTGGGGCTCCGGTACCAGCCGCCGCACCGGGCCCCGCCCCGCACCGGCCGCCAGGGCCGCCTCCGTCCGTTCCTCGTCGACTCCCCAGGCGGCCAGCGCGCGGGCCAGCGGCACGTGGGACTCGGGCACGTCGTGCTGGAGATCGATGAGAGAGGTCTCCCCGTTGGTCCAGTTCAGGTGGGGGAGCAGGCGCGGCGGCTCCAGGACCGAGGTCACGGCATCGGCCACGGGCTCGGCGGCGAAGCACACCGAACGGCGTGCCCCCTGCTCCGAGTTCCCGACCAGGCTGGGCAGCTCCTCGTGTTCCACCGGGGTGGGCACCGCCACCAGCGCACGGGTCCCGGTACGTCGGACGAAGCGGAGCACCGCCCGGTCGTCGGGTTCCCCGTCCCCACCCTCGTCGGCCAGGAACCGGGCCAGCGCCACGGAGAGCGCGGAGGGCAGCGCCAACGCCACGGTGGGCACGTAGGGGTTGACCACCGGAACCACCCCGGCCCCGGTGAACACCGCCCATCGGGCCAGGGCCGCCGTGCGCGACCCCCACTCGACGAAGAACGAGACGGCGGCCTCCGGGTGGGCGGCCAGGGTGTGTTCCACGGTTCCCGCGAAGCCCTCGGCCAGTCGGACGTCGTCCTGGAGGACCAGGTGGTGGGTGGTGTCGTCGTGCCGCGCGGCGGCCCCGAAGGCGACCCGGGCGCTGCGGAGCGCGGTGGGCGGGCCGTCCGGCTCGGGATCCGGGGCCAGACCGGTGAGGGGCAGACCGGTGCGCCGGGCGACCCCTCTCGCGGACTCGGCGCGGGAGGGGTGGGTCATCACGGCGGCGGACACGTGAACGCGGGGGTGGGGGGTGCGCATGCCCTCCATCCTAGGTTCCGGGGGCGGGAGAACCCGGTGGTCCACAGGACCTTCCGGCGGGCGGAGACTCCCCGGATCCAAACTTCTAATTTCCTACCTGTATAGTTTGGTTTGTTCGTCGATCCCTCCTCGAAAGACGCCACACATGTGCCCCCACCGGCCCTCCTCTCCGGCCCGCGTACCTCGCGCCACCCGTCCCCGCGCGTTGCGGGGGCTCCCGGGGCTCCCCGGATGAGCGTCCTCGCGCCGGACCGCCCGTCAGCCGAGGCCCCAGCGCCGGAGAGCGGCGGGATCGCACCGGCGGTGCGGTCGTTCGGGCTCCGGGCGCTCTCCGTGGGCGGATTCCTGCTGGTGTGGTGGGCCGTCGCCCGGGCCGAGGTCTGGCCGCCGGTCATCCTGCCCGGGCCGGGAGCGGTCTGGGACCAGGCCGTGGCCACCAGCACCCAGGGCTACAGCGGTCACACCCTCCAGGAACACCTGGGGGTCAGCCTGCGCCGCATCCTCGTGGGCAGCGTCCTCGGGACGGTCGGCGGAGTGCTGCTCGGGCTGGTCATCGGGCTGGTCCCGGTGGCCCGCGCCGTGCTCGGCCCCTTCGTCACGTTCGTCCGCACCCTGCCGCCGCTGGCCTACCTCAGCCTGCTCGTCATCTGGTTCGGTATCGGGGAGGAGCCCAAGATCTGGCTCCTCGTCATCGCCTCGCTGCCCCCGGTCGCCGTGGCCACCGCCGACGCCGTGCGCGGCGTGGCACCGGACCACCTGAACGCCGCACGGTCGCTGGGCGCGCGCCCCTGGCACCTTCCCGTCTGGATCGTCCTGCCGCACTCGTTGCCGGAGATCATGACCGGAGTCCGCATCGCCGTGGGCGTCGCCTACACCTCGGTGGTGGCCGCCGAGACCGTCAACGGCGTCCCCGGGATCGGCGGGATGATCCGCGAGGCCCAGCGCTACAACCAGACCGACGTCGTCATCCTCGGTCTGATCGTCATCGGCCTGTCCGGCCTCCTCCTCGACTGGCTCCTCCAGACCCTGGACCGCACCGTCGCGCCGTGGCGGGGCAGGGAATGAGACCGCCACGAGCCACCGGTCCCCGAACGTCCCCCGCACCCCCGACGGAGCACCCATGACCCCGAGACACACCGTGCGCGCCGCCTCGGCCGGAGCGGCCCTGGCCCTGATCCTCTCCGGCTGCTCCGGTACCCCCGAGGACCCGGCCGACGGGGTCCCCGGTCAGCTGCGCATCGGCTACCAGTCGATCCCCAACGGCGACCTCGTGGTCAAGCACCACGCCTGGCTGGAGGAGGCCCTGCCCGACACCGAGATCGTCTGGAACCGGTTCGACTCCGGCGGCGACGTCAACACCGCCTTCCTGGCCGGGGAGCTCGACATCGCCCTGGCGGGCAGCGCCCCCGTCACCCGGGGCCTGTCCCAGCCGCTCGGTATCGACTACCAGGTGCCGTGGATCCACGACGTCATCGGTGACAACGAGGCCCTGGCCGTGACCGAGGGCATCGACGAGGTCGCCGACCTGGCGGGACGCACCGTCGCGGTGCCCTTCGCCAGCACCACGCACTACCACCTGATCGCCGCCCTGGACGAGGCCGGACTGGGCACCGACGACGTCCAACTCCTCGACCTCGAACCCCCGGACATCCAGGCGGCCTGGCAGCGCGGGGACCTCGACGCGGCCTTCGTCTGGTACCCGGTCCTCGGCCAGCTCTACGAACAGGGCGCCAGCCCCCTGGTGACCAGCGGCGAACTGGCGGAACGGGGCAACGTCACCGCCGACCTGGCGGTGGTCTCCACCGGATTCGCCGAGGACCACCCCGACGCCCTGGCCACGTGGGTCGAGCAGCAGGACCGCGCGGTCTCCCTCCTCAGGGAGGACCGGGAGGAGGCCCTGGCGGCCATCGCGGCCGAGCTCAACCTGGAACCGGAGGAGGCGGCCGAGCAGGTCGACCAACTGGTCTTCCTGAGCGCGGAGGAACAGGCCTCCGGCGACTACCTGGGGACCGCCGACGCCCCCGGTGCCCTGGCCGAGCACCTGAGGCTCACCGCCGAGTTCCTGGCGGAGCAGGGCGAGATCGACGCCGCGCCCGACACCACGGCCTTCGAGAACGCGCTCGCCCCCGCTGGAGCCGAACATGCCGCACGCCCCTGAACCCGCCCTGGAACTGACCGGGGTGGGACACGACTACCGCAGGGACGGACGGCGGGGAGCCACCGTGCCCGCGTTGGACGGCATCGACCTGAGCCTGGACGCGGGGGAGCACCTCGTGGTGGTGGGCCCCTCCGGCTCCGGAAAGAGCACCCTGCTGCGGCTGGTCGCCGGGTTCCACCGCCCCACCCGGGGCACGGTCTCCGTCAACGGCCGTCCGGTCCGGGGCCCCGGACCGGACCGGGGCGTGGTCTTCCAGCGGCCCACGCTGTTCCCGTGGATGACCGTGCGGGGGAACGTCGAGTTCGGGCTCCGCATGGCGGGTCTGGCCAGGGCGGAGCGGCGGGCCCTCGCGGAACACCAGCTCGCCCTGGTGGGGCTGGCCGACGCCGCGCACCTGCGCACCTACGAGCTGTCCGGGGGCATGCGCCAGCGGGTGGCCATCGCCCGGGCCCTGGCCCCCGACCCGGGGATCGTGCTCATGGACGAGCCGTTCGGCGCACTGGACGCCCTGACCCGTGAGCGCATGCAGGAGGAGGTGCGCTCCCTGTGGCTCCTCACCGGCAAGACGCTGCTGTCCATCACCCACGACGTCGGGGAGGCGGTCCGCCTGGGCACGCGGATCGTGGTGCTGAGCGCGCGGCCGGGGCGGATCGTGCTCGACGAGGTGTCGGACCTGCCCAGGGCCGGGGAACCGGGTACGCACCCGGACTTCACGGCGACCCGGGACCGGATCGCGGACGCCGTACGTGCCGCGGCCCGCTGACACGGCCGTGCCCCCGCCCCGAACCCCTGGGGCGGGAGCGGTGGAAGGGGCCGTGGATCACCCGGTCGACTGCTGACGACCCTGTTCCGGGGACGAGGTCGGCCGGGGCGCGGCGTGCGGCCGTTCGTGGGCGGCGCGGTACCCGGCCCGGTAGCTGGCGTCCCGGGAACGCTCGGACTCCTCGTCGCCGACCGCGATCGGCCATCCGGCGGTCAGCCCGTAGATCACCAGGATGTCGATGGCGATGACCACCACCGACCACAGCGGCATCGCGATCAGGAACGCGAGCTGGGCGACGGCGTTCAGGGCCGCCAGGACGATGGAGAAGGCCCGCGCCCAGGTGCTGCCGGACAGGACCGGGCAAAGCCGGGGCGCCTGGGTCGGAGTGGCGGCGATCGAGGTCAGTATTTACGTAACAACGTAGAATCGTGTAGCGTGGGCGCGTGCCAGAACCAACCCCGGACCCCGCCTCCCCTGCCTCCCGCGCCGGTACGGAGGAGCGTCTCGCCGCCCTGGAGGCTCGGGTCGCCGAGCTGGAGCGGGCCGACCGCTCGTACACCGCGACCACCGAGACGAACTACGCCGAGCGCTTCTTCGTCCTGGAGGCCCTCAAGGAACGCACCGCCGACGAAGGGGCGGTCGTCTTCGCGGGCGTCGTCCCCGTCGAGGGCGCGTCGGAGCCGGTCCAGTGGCAGTACGGGAGCTCCGTCGAGGCCATCGAGAACCTCGACTGGTCCGCCCTGGCCGGGAACCTGGACGCCCTCGGCCACCCCGTCCGGCTCAGCATCCTGCACGCGGTCCACTCCGGGGTCACCACCGTCGCCGGGCTCAAGGAGCGGGAGGAGTTCGGCACCAGCGGCCAGATCTACCACCACGTCAACCTGCTGGTCGCCGCGGGCTGGCTGGCCACGCGCAGGCGCGGCCACTATGCCATACCGCCGGAGCGGCTGGTCCCGCTGATGGTGGTCCTCACCGCCTCGCGCGGCTGAGACACGGAACGAGGACGAGGGGGACAGGTGCGGAGCGGTACACGGACCGGAGCGACCGTGGCGGTCGTGGCCGCCGTCGTCCTGTCCGTCGGGTTCGCCGTGCGGCCCGTTGCCCCGTCCCTCTCCTCGGAGGTCACCGGCGACGCCGAGCTGGCGCAACGCGCCCGACCCCTGCTGGAGGACGGCCCCCGTGCGACCGCGGCCGTCGTGGAGGTCGACGGCGACCGTGTCAGGGAGGCCTACTTCGGCGCGGACGGGACGACCCTCTACGAGATCGGGTCCGTCTCCAAGGCCCTGACCGGGCTGCTGCTGGCCGACGCGATCGAGCGCGGCGAGGTGGACCCGGACACCGAACTCGGAACCCTGCTGGACCTGGAGGGCGCGCCCGCCGCGACGGTCACCCTGAGCGAGCTCTCCTCGCACCGGTCCGGGCTCCCCAGGAACCCTCCGGGGGTGCTGACCTCGGTCACCATGCTCCTGGACAACCTCCGCAACCGCGACCCCTACACGGGTGACGTCCGGGACCTCGTGGGGAGCGCCGCCGAAGCCGACCTCACGGACCGGGGCCGGTTCGCCTACTCCAACCTCGGCGCCGCGCTGCTCGGCCAGGCCCTCGCGGTCTCCGCCGGAACCGACTACGAGACCGTCCTCCACCAGCGCCTCCTCGCCCCACTCGGTATGGAGCGCACGGTGGTTCCCGCCACCCCGGAGGACGTGCCCGCCGAGGCGGCCGTCGGGTACGGCACCAACAGTCGCCCCTTCGCCCCCTCGGCCAACGCCGCCTGGGCCCCCATGGGTGGCGTGCACTCCACCGGCGGCGACATGGGGCTCCTCGCGCGGGCCCTGGTGGGGGGAGGGGCGCCGGGTGTCGAGGCCCTGGAGCCCCGCTGGGACGACGGGCGGGGAGACGGGGTCGGCCTGGGCTGGTTCGTCACCGACCACGACGGCACCGAGGTCACCTGGCACAACGGCATGACCGGTGGATTCGCGGCCATGGTCGCTCTGGACCGTGAGGGCGGGCGTGCCGTGGTCGTGCTGGCGGACGGCCCCGTGGGCGTGGACTCCGTCGCCCTCGACCTGCTCTTGGAGGGGGAGTGAACGACACCCTGGTCGCCCTCGTCGTGTGGGCGGTGCTGACCCTGTTCGCCGCCTCACTGACCTGGGAGATGGTGCGGTCCGCGCGCACTGGAGAGGGTGCGCGGGCCTTCCCCGATCGCGGCGGCGTGGTCCGGCGGTCCGCGGGCGTGGTCCTGTTGACCGCGTACATCCTGTTCGCGGTGGGGTGGCTGCACCTCCCTGCGGCCCTGTGGTGGGTCAACGCGGCCCTGGCCGCGACCGCCCTGGGAGCGGGCGCGGCGCGCTGGCGGACCCTGCCGTGGAGCGCGGCCGAGGGCGGGGGGCGCGCTCGTTGGATCGGAGCCGTGTTCACCGTGGGCCTGACCGTCGCCCTGGTCCTCCTCCTGGCCCTCTGAGCGGCCGGGACCCGTCACGCCCCCTTGGTCCCACCAAGAACCCATCGACACGTGGGACGACCATTCTCGGCCGTTCGTGTGGACCAGGGGCTCCGAGGAGATCCTCGAACCCGTCGCCGCATCATCTTCGCCGCATCAACGGCGCGGAACACCCAGGGGCCGCGGCGGCATCCGTGGTGCTCGCCGTGCGATCACACGAAGTCCGGGTGGGGGTTCGAGCCGGTCGCCATAATGCCTCCGCGTCTTGCCGGGTATTCGCAGACCCTTGACAATATGGCAACAACACGCAGAATCAGTCAATACCAAATCAGATAACGGAGGGAATCGGGCATGTACGGGGCCGAGCGTCGACAACTGTTGGCGCAGAAGGCACGCCGAGACGGGCGCATCGACGTCTCGTCGGCGTCGGAGGAACTGACCGTGGCACCGGAGACCATTCGGCGCGACCTCGGGGTCCTCGAACGCCAAGGGCTGGTGCGCCGGGTCTACGGCGGCGCCGTCTCCGTCGAACGCCTGGACTTCGAACCCAGCGTCCCCCTGCGCGACCGCACCAACGAGAGCGAGAAGGAGCGCATCGCCCGCGCCGCGGTCGCCCAACTCCCCCAACGGGGCACCGTCCTCATCGACGGAGGCACCACCACCGCTCGCCTGGCCGGCCTCCTGCCCGAAGGCGCGGAACTCACCGTTGTCACCAACTCCCTGCCCGCCGCCCACCAGATCGTGGGCCGACGCGGCTGCCAGCTCCACTTCCTTGGCGGGCGCGTCCGCGCCACCACACTGGCCTCCGTGGGCCCCTGGTCGCAGGACGTCCTCGACGGACTCACCGTCGACGTGGGATTCTTCGGCGCCAACGGGTTCTCCACCGAACGCGGCTGCACCACCCCCGACCCCGCCGAAGCCACGGTCAAGGCCGCCATGGTCCGCGCCTGCCGGCGCCGGGTCCTGCTCGCCGACCACAGCAAGTACGGCGACGACCAGTTCAGCCGATTCGCACACCTGAACGAGATGGACGTGGTGGTGACCGACGAGGGCCTGGATGAAGAGGCCCGCGGAGCCCTCGTCGACGCGGAGACCGAAGTGGTGATCGCGTGATCGCCACCGTCACGCCCAACCCCGGACGTGACCGTACGACAGGCTGGCCCGCCACCGGGGGGAGCACTCCCAACGGTGGCCCCGCGATTCGCGCACCCCCACCCCCGTGCGCGTCACCGCAGTCGACAGCTCACTCACCCCCCAGGAGCGACACCATGACCGAACTCGTCACCACCGAACTGGTCGACCTCGACCTGGCTCCGACCGACCGGCGTGCCGCGGTGCGCTCCCTGGCCGAACGCCTGCGCGTGGCCGGCAGGGTGACCGACCTCGAGCGGTTCCTCGCCGACGTGGAGGACCGCGAGGCACAGATGTCCACCGGCCTGCCCGGCGGTATCGGGATCCCGCACTGCCGATCGGAGGCCGTCACGGTGCCCACCCTCGCCATCGGCCGCAGCGCTCAGGGAGTGGATTTCGGAGCCGACGACGGACCCGCTCGCCTGATCTTCCTCATCGCGGCTCCGGAGGGCGGTGCCGCCGACCACCTGACCGTGCTGGCCGCCCTGGCACGCCGACTCATGCGCGCGGAGTTCACGAAGACCCTCCTGAACGCCACCGACCCGGCCGCCGTGGCGGCGTACGTGGGTGCGGAGGTGGCTTCGTGAAGATCGTCGCCGTCACCTCCTGCCCCACCGGCATCGCGCACACCTACATGGCGGCCGAGGCACTCGAACAGGCCGGGCGGGACGCCGGGCACGACGTCTCTGTCGAGACCCAGGGGTCCGCGGGGACCTCGGCTCTGGCCGACGAACAGATCGCGGCGGCCGACGCCGTGATCTTCGCCGCCGACGTCGGGGTCCGGGGGCGCGAACGCTTCGATGGCAAACCCAGAGTCGAGACCACGGTCAAACAGGCGGTCAAGGACGCGGCCGGGCTCGTCCGGCAGGCCGTCGAGGCCGCCGAACAGCAGCGGGCCGAACCCGCCCCCGGCAGGGTCGGCGCGTCCGCTTCAGCGAAGGCCGGAACCGCGGCCGGGGCGGCTGGGGCCGACCCCGGGACAACCGCGCCGACCGCTCCGGACGACGGCGTGCCCCGGCCCGAAACCAAGGTCACCGGCGGTGGCAGCTTCGTAAGCAACCTCAAACAGTGGCTGATGACCGGCGTCAGCTACATCATCCCGTTCGTGGCCGCCGGCGGGCTGCTCATGGCGCTCAGCTTCGCCCTGGGCGGATACGACATCACCGACGCCCCGCCGGTCACCGAACACTTCGACGCCCTCAGCCTCACCAGCTGGGCCGCTCTGGCGAACCAGGCGGGCGCGCTGTCGATGGACTTCCTCGTGCCCGTCCTGGCCGGTTTCATCGCGTACGCCATGGCCGACCGGGCCGCACTGGCCCCCGGGTTCGTGGGCGGGGCCGTGGCCGTGGAAGTGGAGGCCGGTTTCCTGGGCGGTCTGCTCGCGGGCCTGCTTGCCGGGGCCGTCGTCGCCGCGCTGCGTCGGGTGCCCGTGCCCCGCGCCGTGGCCGGGGTGATGCCGGTCCTGGTGCTGCCGCTCGTCGGCGTGGTCGTGGTCGGAACCCTGATGTTCGTGGTCGTGGGCGAACCCATCGCCGTGGCCATGCGGGCGATCACCGACTGGCTCAACGGCCTGAGCGGGGCCAACGCGATCCTGCTGGGCGGGATCGTCGGCGCGATGATGGCCGTGGACATGGGCGGTCCCGTCAACAAGGTCGCCTACACCTTCGCCGTCGGCGGGCTCACCACGGGCAGCGACACCGCGTTCGCGATCATGGCCGCCGCCATGGCCGCGGGAATGACCCCGCCCATCGCCCTGGCGCTTGCCACCAAGATCAGACGGGACCTGTTCAGCCCGGCCGAACACTCCAGCGCACGTCCGGCCTGGCTGCTCGGAGCCTCCTTCATCACCGAGGGCGTGATCCCTTTCGCCGCCGTCGATCCCCTGCGGGTCATCCCCTCCATCGTCCTGGGATCGGCCACCGCGGGCGCCTTGGCGATCGGTTTCGGCAGCACCCTCATGGCACCGCACGGGGGCGTCTTCGTCCTGCCCCTGGTCGGAGGGCCGCTGCTGTACCTGGTCGCCATCCTCATCGGGATCGCGGTCTCCACCGCTGCCGTACTGCTGGCCAAGAGCATCGGCCGCCGCCAACCCACCTCGGCCGGGGCCACCGCCACGGCGGCCGCCTGACCCCGAGCGGTCGTGATCGTCGATCTCGACCCGGGTCCGATTCGTGTGCGGTAATCGACCATAGTCACGAAGCCCACCTTTCTTGGCAAACACGGCAATGCGGGAAGGTTCATCAAGGTGGAATAGCCCGATTGGTCCTTTCTGGGTCTTCGGCCTGTCAGAGGGGCCCGCTTGTGGAAAACTCCGCGCGCCCGATCGGGGGTGGACTAACGTGACATCCGTCCGCCGCCCCGGTTTCGCCGGGGTGAAATCCACTGCACGTGACACGGGCGGGTGCGACGGCAACGAATCCGCCACCCGCACGGAAAGCCGCGAGGAAACCATTCATGGCAGTACACCTGTCCGACCGGAAACGCCCTCTCCCGCGCCCCGGCCAACAGGCACTCGTCGCCCTCCTGGCTGCCTCCGCCCTGACCGCCCCCGCATGGTCCTGGACGGTGATCGAGAGCCCCGAACCGGCCCGACCGGTCATCGCCCTCGTCGGCGGTCTGGCCGCACTGCTGCTGTGCGCCGCCGTGGCCACCGCCGTCTACCACGCGGCCGTGGCGCGCGTCGCCCTCGCCCACGGCGCCAGGGTCAGCTCGGGTGCGCGCACCCTGGAGGAGGAGACGGCGCGGGTCGTGGACGCCCTCCTGCCCGCCCTCGCCCACGCCGCCCGTGAGGGCAGGCCCCTCCCACGCGTGCTCGCCGACCACCCCCGGCCCACCCACCCCACCGTCGACCGTCTCGCCCACGCCGTCACCACCCGGCTCGCCGAGGCCGAGCGCAGCGCCACCGAGGCACGCGCGGCGCGCACGGAGATCGAGAACGAGGTCACCGACCTCGCTGACACCACCCTGCCGTTCATCGTGCACCGCGTCCGCGAGGACCGCACCATCGCGGAGGAAGTCCTCGCCGGGGAGCTCCGCGAGGTCCACCCGGCCGTGGCCCACCTGCGCACCCGCCTGGTCGAGGAGCTCGTGGTCTCCGAGCGCCGGAGCGCCACAGCGCTGATCTCGGCTGCCAACATCGGCGGGCGGATCCAGGCCCACCTCACCACCCTGCTCGCCCAGCTCCGCGACCTGCAGTTCCGTTACGGCGACCGCTCGGACGTCTTCAACGACCTCCTGCTGGTCGACCACAACGTCTCCCGTACCGGCCGCCTCGCGGACGCGTTCGTGACCCTCGCACGAGGCCGCTCCGGGCGCCGATGGAACCGTCCCATCGGTATGGAGAGCATCCTGCGCGGAGCCCAGGGCCGCATCACCGCCTACCGCCGGGTCCGCCTGCACTACACCCACAGGTCGGCGGTGGTCGGCTACGCGGCGGAGGGGGTCATCCAGGTGCTCGCGGAGCTCATGGACAACGCCGCCAACTTCTCCGCGAACGGCACCGACGTCAACGTCTACGCGCAGGAGGAGGACAGCGGGGTCACCGTCACCGTCGAGGACAGCGGCCGGGGACTGCGCCAGCGCGAGCGCCGGGCGGCCGAGGACTACGTCGACCGACCCCGCACCC
The DNA here is from genome assembly GCF_042745575.1 of Nocardiopsis sp. NPDC058789. Taxonomy (NCBI): domain Bacteria; kingdom Bacillati; phylum Actinomycetota; class Actinomycetes; order Streptosporangiales; family Nocardiopsidaceae; genus Nocardiopsis; species Nocardiopsis sp. NPDC058789. Next base: position 78,583 of record NZ_JBHYOW010000001.1, on the reverse strand, counting down.
TGGCCACCCTCCCCGGCCTGCGCATGGGGCTGGCCGTGGTGGGAGCCCTGGCGGACAAGTACGGCCTCCAGGTGAGCTTCCGGCCCTCGGCACGGGGAGGCACCGGAGTGGTCGTGCTCATCCCGCCCCACCTCGTCACCGCGTACGAGGTGCCGTTGCCTCCCCGGCTCCAGAGGGAGAGGGAGGAGGAACTCGCGCGTGAGGAGGAGCGGGCCGAGCTCGCGCGGTGGCCCGAGCCCGGGAAACGGTCTTCCGTGAACGGAACGCCCGGTTCCGGCGACCGCGCCGCCGACGTCCTGGCCGGGGACACCGTGGCCGACACCCCGGCACTCGGCACGACCGCGTCCACTGCGCCGGCGGCCGAGACCCCCGTGTCCGGGACCGGGTCGGCCGCGCGCGCCTGGACCGGATCCGCGCCGACCCCCTCCCGCCCGCCGTTGGCCCGACGGACCACCGGCCGCCGCGAGGTGCCACGGGTCGACCCCCTCTCGGACGCCGCCGACACCCCCCGCACCGGGAGCGACCGGGGAACCGGGCCCGCCGCCGGACCCGGGGAGGACACCGGGCCCGAGCCCGGCTTCGACATGCCGCAGCGGTTCCGTGGCCTCACCCTGGCCCAGGCGGTCCGGGAGAACCCGGAGCAGCTCTTCCCCACGCTGCGCCGGGACTTCGACCCCGAGACACGCAGAGAGCTGCCCACCAGGCTCGCCGCCTTCCGTGACGACGATGACGACGATCAGGAGAACGGCCCGGGCACCCTCTGGGAGGACGGTCGATGAGCACCGACCCCGCCCCGTACCACGACACCCCGAACGAAGAGGAACGGAGGGAGGGGCACCCGGCGTCACGGCGTCGGGACGACCGCCCCGCGATCCCATGACGACCATGGACGCCAGCCTCGACTGGCTGTTGGAGGACCTGCGACACCGGACACCGGGCATCCGCCACGTCCTGGTGCTGTCCAGGGACGGGCTCAGGATGTGCCACACCCGGGAACTGGACGTGGACCGCGCGGACCAGCTCGCCGCCATCTCGGCCGGTGTCCAGAGCCTGTCCCTGAGCGCCTCCGCCGAGTTCGGTGACGGCACCGGATCGGGCCAGGCCATGCTGGAGTACGGCGGTGGGCTCCTGCTCATCATCGGCGCGGGCCAGGGTGCCCATCTGGCCGTCATCGCCGGATTCGAGGCGAAGGTGGGACTGGTCGCCCGCCACATGAACGAGCTCGTCGACCGGATCGGCGCGCACCTCACCGCCGGTCCCCGACGCAGGCCCCACGAGGCGGGCCCGTCCCGATGAACGCCGCCTCGCGCCGCGGTGCCCCCGCCCAGGGCGCCCCCTCCGGCCCCGAGGCGCCGGACCGCTTCTACACGGTCACCTCGGGGCGCGCCGACGACCCGGCCATGGACGCCGTCACCCTCGTGGTGGCCGAGTCCGGTCCCGCGCCCGACATGCAGTCCGAGCACGCCAGCATCCTCCGGCTGTGCACCCGGCCCACCGCCGTGGTGGAGCTCTCGGCGGAGCTCAGGGCACCGGTGAGCGTCGTCAAGGTGCTCCTCACCGACCTGCTCGACACCGGCGCCGTGGCCGCTCGGCACCCCGTACCCGTACGGTCCCTCCCCTCGCGCGGGGGACCCAGGCACGACCCCGAGACCCTGAAGCAGGTGCTCCTTGCCCTCCAACGGCTCTGACCCGCACGGACGGACGACCACCACGCCACTGACCCCGCCGCCCCCGATGACGGCGGACGCGACCGCCCCGACCCGCCCGCCACTGGCCAGAACCGCCAGCCAGGCGCTGAAGATCGTCATCGTCGGCGGCTTCGGCGTGGGGAAGACGACCCTGGTCGGCTCGGTCAGCGAGATGCGCCCCCTGAGCACCGAGGAGGTCATGACGCAGGCCAGCGACGGGGTCGACGACCTCAGCGCGGTCCGTGACAAGCGCACCACGACGGCCGCCTTCGACTTCGGGCGGATCACCATCGACGACACCCGGGTCCTCTACCTCTTCGGCGCCCCCGGGCAGAAACGCTTCTGGTTCCTCTGGGAACAGATCTTCACCGGCAGCCTCGGCGCGGTCGTCCTCGTCGACACGGACCGGGTGCAGGACTCCTGGTACGCCATCGACCGGCTCGAACACCACCACACCCCGTTCGTCGTCGCGGTCAACCGGTTCGGGCCGGGGCCGAACCTGCACGACGTGCGCAACGCCCTGGACCTGTCCAACGACGTCCCCCTGCTGGAGTGCGACGCCCGCCGCCGCGAGTCCAGCCGCGACGTCCTGGTCACCCTCGTCCGCCATCTGTTCCGGCACCGCCCGCCCGTGTCCGCACCGGAGAGGTCATCGTGAACGACAACGTGGGAGCCCCGGGGGCGCTCGTGCCCCCGACCCGGGGACCAGCGCCCCTGTCGCCCGACCACGAGCACGCCATGCGCTTCTACGGACCCGACATCGCCTGTGACCCGGTGGCCCTCTACGAGGAGATGCGCCGCCACTACGGTCCGGTCGCCCCCATCCTCCTCGACGGCGACATCCCCGCGTGGTTCGTCCTCGGCTACCGGGAGCTGCACCACGTCTCCGACCGGCCCGAGTGGTTCGCCCGTGACTGCCGCCGCTGGAACATGTGGGACCACATCGACGACGCCTGGCCGTTGATGCCGTACGTGATGTGGACCCCCTCGGTGATGTTCGCGGAGGGAGCCGAACACCAGCGGCGCGCCGGAGCGATCGGTGACGCCCTCGACGCCACGGACCGCGCCGACCTTCGCACGCTGTGCGAACAGGTCTCGGACGGCCTGATCGACCACTTCGCCGGGGACGGCGAGGCCGACCTCGTCAGCCAGTACGCGCACCACATCCCCGCCGGGGTGATCGCCCGGCTGTACGGGCTGCCGCGGCAGGAGGTCCCCGACCTGGTACGCGACATCCTGGTCTCCCTGGACGTCACCGCCGACGCCGGTCAGGCCCACCAGCGGGTCCAGGAGCGGATGCGGCGGCTCGTCAGCGAGCGCAGGGCCCACCCGCGCGACGACATCCCCTCACGGCTCCTGCTGCACCCGGCGGGGCTCACCGACGACGAGGTGGTGATCGACCTGCTGGTGATCATGTCGGCGGCGCAGGCGCCCACCGGCAACTGGATCGGGAACACCCTGCGGCTGATGCTGATGGACGACCACTTCTCCCTCACGCTCCAGGGCGGACGCAGCAGCTCCGGTGAGGCGCTCAACGAGGTGCTGTGGAAGAACACCCCCACGCAGAACTTCATCGGCCGGTGGGCGGTGCAGGCCTGTGATCTGGGCGGTCGCCGGATCCGGCGCGGCGACCTGCTGGTGCTCGGCATGGCCGCCGCCAACGCGGACCCCCGGCTCAACACGGGTGACCTGGGGATCTTCGGCAGCAATCGGGCCCAGATGTCGTTCGGGCACGGGGAACACGGTTGCCCGTTCCCCGCGCCCGAGGTGGCGGAGGTGATCGCCCGCACCGCCGTGGAGACCCTCCTGGACCGGTTGCCGGACGTGCGGCTGGGGGTGTCCCCGGACCAGCTGCGGTGGCGTCCGTCCGTGTGGATGCGCGGACTCTACGAGCTCCCCGCGCGGTACAGCCCCATCGTCGGTCGCGGGCGGCGCCGCCTGGGATAGCCACGCGTCCCGGACGGCGCCGCCCCGCCGGTCCCGGACCCGGCGTCAGTCGACGCGCCCGGGGACCGGGGAGAACTCCAGGGGGAGTTCGCGCAGGCCCCGCGTGAACAGCCCCTCCTCCACCAGGGTGGCGCCCTCGGCGAGGCGCACGTCCGGCATGGCGTCGAGCAGGTCGTTGACGGCCACCCGTACCTCGGCCTCCGCCAGCAGCGCGCCCACGCAGAAGTGGCGGCCGAGCGCGAAGGCCAGGTGTTCGGCGGCGGCCGAGAAGGACGTGGCCTCGGACAGCTCCGGCCGGGAGAGGTCGAAGCGGTCCGGGTCCGCGAACCGGTCGGGGTCCCGGTTGGCCGCTCCGATCAGACAGGTGACGGTGGCCCCGGCGGGCACCGTCCCGCCGCCGATCTCCACGTCACGGCTGGCCTGGCGCATGATCATCTGCACGGGAGGGGAGAGGCGCAGCGACTCCACGAAGGCGCGGGGGACGAGGGACCGGTCCTCGCGGACCGCCGCCAGCTGTCCCGGGTGGGTGACCAGGTGGGCGAACAGGCCGGACAGCGCCTTGTCCGTGGTCTCCCCGCCCGCGGCGAGCAGGAGACTACAGAAGGCCTTGACCTCCTCGTCGGTCATCCGGGTGCCGTCGACCTCGGCGTGGCAGAGGCGGGAGAGCAGGTCGTCACCGGGCCGTCTCCTGCGTTCGGCGATGATCGGGAGCAGGTACTCCGCGAACTCGTCCCTCGTGCGGAGCCCGTCCTCCGTGACACCGGGGTCCTGGGTGAGGTTGCCGAGGAAGGCGATGATCGCGGTGTACCAGTCGTGGAAGCGGTCGTGGTGGGTCTGGTCCAGGCCGAGCATGTCCACGATGACGTTGATCGGGAACCGGGTCGCGTACTGGGAGACCAGGTCGACCCGGCCCTCGTCCCGGAAGGCGTCGACGAGGGCCCGGCTGTTGCGCTCGATCACCGGGAGGAAGCGTTCCCGGAGCTCCCGGCCGCGGAAGGCGGGGGCGACCAGCGCCCGTCTGGTCGCGTGGTCGCGACCGTCCAGCTGGAGGATGGTGCGTCCGTGCACCGGCTCCAGCTGCCAGCCGTAGTTGTCCGTGGAGAAGGCTCCCTCGCGGTCCTGGAAGACCCGTCGCACGTCCGCGTACCGGGAGAGGACGTAGCTGGAGGTGGGTGCGTGCCACAGCAGGGGCTCGTGTTCACGCAGCAGGGAGTAGGCGGCGTACGGGTCGTCGGAGAACTCGGGGGAGAGGAGGTCGGGGATGCTGTGCGTGCTGGTCACGTGGTCGGGCTCCCAACGGTCGTGCGGAGGTCCGGAGGAACCCTCACAGTAGGTAGGGGTTCCGGCACGATCCACCCCTGATCCGGTCCAGGCACGATTTCCGGGCGAAAAGGGAGGGAGGTCCGCCTTTCCGGAGTCCGAAACGCGCGCGAAGAGAGGGGATTCGGATGTCCGGGATGGGGTTGGCCGCGCCGTTCCGGGTGGCGCGGTGGTGGGGGCGGCCCGACCGGACCGTCGCCTCCACGTCGGTTTGGGGGTCAGGGTGCTAATTTGTCTGGATGGCACTGGGAGAGGCGGTTCTGGCGGCGTTGTTGGAGGGGGAGGCCTCCGGCTACGACCTGGCCAAACGGTTCGACGCCGGGGTCGCGAACTTCTGGTCCGCCACCCCGCAGCAGCTCTACCGCGAACTCGAACGCCTGGAGGGCGAGGGCCTGCTCAGCGCCCGGGTCGTACACCAGGAGCGCAGACCCGACAAGCGCCTGTTCACCGTCACCGAGACCGGACGCGAGGCGCTGCGCTCCTTCAGCCGACGGCCCGCCCGACCCACCGCCATCCGTGACGACCTGCTCGTCCGGCTCCAGGCCGTGGACGAGACCGACGTGGACGCGGTGATCAGCGCCGTCGAGGACCGCATGGAGCTGAGCCGCGCCAAACTCGAACGCTACGATCGCATCGCCGCCCGCATGCTCGACGGTCGGGACGAGGAACGCTACCTCCGCGAGGCCGAACGGGTCGGCCCCTACCTCACCCTCCAGCGCGGCCGCTCCCACGAGCAGGAGAACCTGCGCTGGGGAGCCAGCACTCTGGCCATCCTCGAACGCCGCCGAGCCGACCGGGCCCCGGGCCGGGGCGCCGAGGGCGGACCGGCCGCCGGGCCCGGCTGACCGGACCCGGACGAGCACGCCCGGTCAGCGCCGGGCCAGCACCTCCATGGTCCCCGCGCCGCCGTCGCGTGTGCCGCCCGGCCCGCGGGCACGTGTTCCAGCGCGGAGCGGTCCCCGGCCAGCCGGCGGCGGTGTCGGCTAGTTGAGGAGCCGCTGCCAGTCGGACGGCACCCGCTCGGCCGGGGCGGGAACCGGCTGGTTCAGGGGGTGCGAGGTCGGTGCGGCCAGCTCCGGCCCCTCGCCCATCTGCTGGGTGCGGAAGTCGTAGAACCACTCCTCGCCGGGCTCGAAGCTCTGGACGATCGGGTGGCCGGTGGCCTCGAAGTGGCGGCTGCCGTGCTGGGACGGGGAACTGTCGCAGCACCCCACGTGCCCGCAGGCCGCGCATCGGCGCAGGTGCACCCACCACCCGTCCCCGGTGAGGCACTCCTGGCAGCCGGTGCCGCTGGGCGGCGTGGTCGGGTCGATCTCGTTGCTCATGTCGTCACGCTAACCACCGGAGGCACCGCTGACCGTGAACAACGCGCGCCCGGTGACGGCCGGTCACGGCCGCGCCCGATACCCTCGTCGCCGGTCGCACCCGAACAACGGGCCCGCAGCCCCCGGGGCCCGCACTACCTGGAAGGCACTCCATGAGCGAGGAGCTGTCCGTACGCGTCGACGGTCACGTCGGTGTCCTGGAGATCCGCCGTCCGCCGAACAACCACTTCGACCTCGACGTCCTCACGGCGGTCGCGGACGCCGCCGAGGAGCTGGCGGCCGGTGACTGCCGGGCCCTCGTCCTCTGCTCGGAGGGCCGGAACTTCTGCGCGGGGGTGGACTTCGCCTCCGGCGGGGTCGGGGACTCGCCGGTCCGGACGCTCAGCGCCATCTACGGTCAGGGGTCGCGCCTGTACTCGCTGCCGATCCCCGTGATCGCCGCCGTTCAGGGAGCCGCCGTGGGCGGCGGGCTCGGCCTGGCGTGCGCCGCCGACTTCCGGGTGGCCGCCGCCTCCTCCCGGTTCCACGCCAACTTCGGTCTGCTGGGACTCCACCAGGGGTTCGGCCTGAGCGTCAGCCTGCCCCGCATCGTGGGTGTGCAGAAGGCCGCCGACATGTTCTACACGGCCCGCCGGATCACCGGCACCGAGGCCCACGCCATCGGCCTGGCCGACGTCCTCGTGGACGAGGAGCACGTGCGTGAGGAGGCGGTGAGCCAGGCACACCGCATCGCCCGGTCCGCGCCGCTCGCGGTGCGTTCGATGAAGTCCACCCTGCGCGCGGACCTGCTCGCCGCGCTGCCCTCCGCCCTGGAACGGGAGATCATCGAGCAGACCCGGCTGTTCGACACCAGGGACAACGAGATCGGGGTCACCGCCTCCCTCGACCGCACCGCGCCCGTCTTCACCGGGGAGTGAGCCGCGCGGGGCCGCCGGACGGGCCCGCTCAGGGAACGATCGAGTCGACGTAGCCGCCGTCCACCCGGACGGCGGCGCCGGTCGTCGCGGAGGCCAACGGGGAGCTCAGGTAGGCCACCATGTTGGCGATCTCCTCGGGCTCGATCAGCCGCTGGAGCAGGGACATCGGCCGGTGCCGGACCATGAACTCGCGCTGGGCCTCCTCCCACGGCAGGTCACGGTCGACCAGCTCGTACACGAACTCCTCCACCCCTCCGGTGTGGGTGGGCCCGGCGATCACCGAGTTGACGGTCACCCCGGTGCCCGCCGCCTGCTTGGCGAAGCCCCGGGTGACCGCGAGCAGGGCGGTCTTCGAGGTCCCGTAGTGGATCATCTCCGCGGGGATCGCGAGCGCCGAGTCACTGGCGATGTTGAGCACGCGCCCCCAGCCGCGTTCCGTCATCCCGGGCAGGGTGGCGCGGATCAGTCGAACGGCGGAGAGCACGTTGGTCTCGAAGTAGCGCCGCCACTCGTCGTCGCTGATCTCCAGCGCCGGAGCGCTCCCGAACACGCCCAGGCTGTTGACCAGGACGTCCACCTCGGGCACGGCGGAGAGCACGTCGTCGGTGCCCCGATCGGTGGTGACGTCGCCGGGGGCGGCGACCAGGTCGCGGCCCGGGGCGCGGCCCCGCAGGGTGTCGATCGCCTCCGCCACCCGCTCCGGGCGGCGTCCGTTCACCGCGACCCGGGCGCCCGCGTCCGCGAGCACGGCCGCGACGGCCATGCCGATCCCCTGGGTCGAACCGGTGACCAGTGCGGTGGTGCCGGACAGATCGATGCGCATGCGAACACAGTAGAAGGACGGGGCGGACCTGGTCCGCCCCGTCCGGGGTGTGTCGTCGGGATCAGCCGAGAACCAGCCACAGAAGGCTGACGAGCAGGAAGCCCGACACGCCCAGCACCGTGGTGAGCACGGTCCACGTCCGCAGGCCGTCGGAGACCGACAGTCCCAGGTAGCGGGTCACCACCCAGAAACCGGAGTCGTTGACGTGCGACAGGCCGAGCGCCCCGAAGGCGATGGCGAGCGCGATGAGCGCCACCTGGATCGAGGAGTAGTCGCCGGTCAGCGCCATGTCGGCGAGCAGCCCCGAGGAGGTGAGGATCGCGACGGTCGCCGACCCCTGCGAGGCGCGCAGCGCCAGCGAGAGGACGAACCCGAGCAGAAGGATCGGCAGGCCGGTCCCGGCGAGGGTGTCGGCCAGCGCCTCGCCCACGCCGCTCTCGGTGAGCACGTTGGCGAACACGCCGCCCGCGCCGGTCACCAGGACGACGATGGCCACCGGGGGCAGCGCGGCCTCCATGACCTCACCGATGTGGGCGGTCGACCACCCGCGCCGCACCCCGAGCAGGAAGTACGCGAGGACCAGGGCCACCAGCAGCGCGAAGACCGGAGCGCCCACGAACGAGAGCACGGGCAGCAGCGGGTGGTCCTCGGGCAGGACCGTGGCCGAGGTGGTGCCGACCATGATGAACGCCAGCGGTGTGAGGATCAGTCCGAGGATGGTCCACACACTGGGCGGGGTCTCGGTGCGGGCGAGCGTCGTGGCGGAGCCGCCAAAACCCGCCTGCTCCGCGTCGCCCTCGTCCCCGCCGCCGAACGCCTCGAACTGCGCGCGGGTCGCCGCCAGCATGGGGATCTCGCGGCGGTTGAGCCACTTCGACACGAAGTGCGCGATCACGGCCAGCGGCGCGCAGACGATCAGGCCCAGGATCAGGATCCAGCCGATGTCGCCCTCAAGCAGCGCGGCGCCGCCGACGATGCCCGGATGCGGCGGTACGGAGACGTGCACCGCGAGCATGATCCCGGCGACCGGCAGGCCGAACTTGACCGGGTCCACCCCGGCCGCCTTCGCGAACCCGTAGATGATCGGCACGAGGATGATGAAGCCGACGTCGAAGAACACCGGGACGGCGAGGATCAGCGCGGCTCCGGTGAGGGCGGCCGCGACCCGCTTGGGCCCCAGCCAGCCGGTGAAGCGCCCGGCCAGGCTCTCGGCCCCGCCGGAGACCTCGATCATGCGACCGAGCATCGCGCCCAGGGCCACCAGCAGCGCCACCGAGCCCAGGGTCCCGCCCATACCGGCGGTGATGGTGGCGATGATGCCGAGCTGTTCGGGTGTGTCGCCGGTGGCGGGGACGGTGACCAGGGGCATGCCCGAGACCAGGCCGACGAGGATGCTCACCAGGAGCAGGGCCACGAACGCGTGGACCTTGAAACGGATGATCAGGACCAGCAGCAGGGCGATGCCGCCCGCCGCGATGCCCAGAAGGGTGAGGGCGCCCATGTGTCGCTACTCCTTGTCGGTGGGTTCGGGTGCCACGACGCGGATCACGGCGGAGTCGTCGGCGGAGCCCAGCCCCTGTCCCTGCCCCAGCAGGTACAGCTGCTCGGCGGTGGCCGCCAACGGTGTCGCCAGTCCGACGGAACGGCTCGCCGAGGTCACGATGCCCATGTCCTTGACGAAGATGTCGAGTCGGCTGAGCACCTCGGCGCCCTCCTCCTCGTAGGCCTGGAGCATGCGGGGACCGCGGTTGCCCAGCATGAACGATCCGGCCGCGCCCGCGCCCAGCGTCTCCAGCGTGGTCTCCGGATCCAGCCCCAGCGACCGGGCGAGGGCCAGCGCCTCGGCGGCGGCCGCGATGTGCACGCCGCACAGCAGCTGGTTGACGGTCTTGAACGCCTGGCCGTCTCCGGGACGGTCACCGATCACGCTCAGGGTGGAGGCCAGGCGCCGCAGCACCGGGTCGGCGGCCTCCCGCGCCTCGGGGGTGGCACCGACCACGATCAGCAGGTCGCCCTCCCCGGCGCGGACCGGGCCCCCACTGAGCGGGGCGTCCACCAGGAGCAGGCCGCGCGGGTCCAGTTCCTCGGCGGTCGCGGTGACCGTGTCCACCCCGACGGTACTGGTCAGGACCAGCACGGTGCCGGGAGTGAGGGCCTCGACGATGCCGTGTTCACCGAAGAGCACGTCGCGCAGCTGGGCACCGTCGCGCACCACCAGCACCACGGAGTCGACCCCGGCGACGGCGTCGGCGGCGCGCTCGAAGGGCACCACCCCGGCCTCGGCGGCCAGGTCGCGGCGGGCGGCGGCGATGTCACAGCCGTGGACGGTCATCGTCCCGGCCAGGCGGGTGGCCATCGGGAGACCCATGGCGCCGAGTCCGATGACGGCGACGCTCGAGACGGGGCTGGTGGTCATGGACGGACTCCGGTGTTCGGGGCTTCGGTGACGGGGGAGCCGTCACCGGGGCGGGTGGACAGGGTGCTGAGGCGGTCGACGACCTCGGAGAGCGAGTCGTCGGCGCCGACGTTGCCGGCGAAGACGACGTAGGGAATGCCGGTGGCCGGACCGCCGACCGGCTCCCACAGGGAGACCAGGCCGGGCAGCATCGGGCCGCGCACCAGGGCGCGGTGGATGCCCAGTCCGAGCGAGGCGACGTCGCTGGAGGTGATCCCGCCCTTGGCGACCACGAAGCGCGGTGCGCGGCGGGCGAGGGTCTCGGACACGCAGCGCACGAGGGCCGCCGAGACGTCCCGGGCGATGGCCAGGCTGGTGGCCGGGTCGTCGCTCAGGCGCAGCAGTCGCGAGGTGTGCAGGATGACGTCGTGGTCGGCCAGACCAGCGACGATCGCGTCGACGGTGCGGGCCACGGCGGCCTCGCGGGCGGCCGGGTCGAGGACCTCGTCCACGGCGAGCTCGATCACCCGGGCCCCGGGGTGCCGGTCCACCAGCACGCCGAGCTGGCGGGTGGTGAGCGCGACGTGGGAGCCGACCACCACGAGCCCGCCGGGGGCGTCCGTGCTGGTCCGGATCTCGTCCTCGCCCAGGGGCGCGCGGGCCTCCAGACCGATGCGGGCGCGCACGAACGGCGGGCCGACCCGGTAGACGAACCTGTGGCCCCGGCGTTCGGCGGCGATCAGGGCCAGGGCGAGGACGCGCAGGTCCTCCTCCGACTCGGCGTCCACCACGACCGGCGCGGCGTCGTGCTGTTCGAGGAGGCGGGCGGTGACGGCGTCGGTGTCGCCGCCGCGCAGCAGGGCGAGGTCGATGACGGTGACCTCGCTGGCGGGGACGGCGCCCTCGGTCTTCTCCTCGACCCAGGCCCGGAGGTCGGAGTTGCGGTAGCCGAACGTGGCGTCGCGGGCGAACTCGGTCTCCGCGACGGGGGTGAACCCGGTGTCGGAGCGCGTGTAGTGGACACCGCCGACCGTGACGCGCCCGGCGTCGGGGAAGGCCGGGACGATGACGACCCCGTCGACGCCGGGGTCGCCCAGCTCCTGGAGGGTGGTGTCGATGACCCGGGGTTCGAGCGGGTAGTGGCCGCGCAGGGTGGAGTCGCCTCGGCTGGCGAAGACCAGCGGTCGGTCCCCGGCGGCGGCGCGGGCGTTGCGTACCACCTCGGCGTTGCGGGCCCCGGCCTCGGCCGGGTCCAGGCTGCGGGTGTTGGTGAGGACGTAGACGGCGAGCGTGTCCTGCGCGAAGGCCCACCGCAGGTCGTCGACGGACCAGCGGGTGAGCACGGGCAGGCCGTGCACCGACTGCGTGCCGGTCGGGTCGTCGTCGAGGACGACGATGACGGAACCGGCGGCGGTGGCCTCCCGCGCCACGGCGGACGCGGAGACGGGGCTCGGTGCCCCGGCGGAGGTGAGGACTGCGTGGGGATCGACCATGGAAACTCCCTTGTAAGACATCAGACATCTTATGTTAAACGGCGTGGTCGTCAACCGTGATGTCACAGGAGTTACCAGGTGGGGGTGGCAAGGAGCCCGAGCGCGGAGAGATCGCTCGGGCTGGTCAGCGGTGAGTGGCGGTGTGCGGGGCCGTTCGGGCCGTGGTGTGACCGGTGTGCGCGCCGGTCTCGCTCAGTGCCTCAGTGCCTCAGTCGGTCAGGCCGAAGACGTGCTCGCGCAGATCGCGGGAGGTCTGCGCCATGTGACTCTCCATCGCGAGCCGGGCGCTCTCGGGGTTCCCGGACCGGATCGCCTCCAGTACCCTGCCGTGCTCCTCGATCGCGTGGATCTGGATGGCCGGGATGGACGAGGTCTGGCGGCGCTTCTCGCGCATCACCCGCGACAACGGCTCGAACAGCACGGCCACGAACACGTTCCCGGTCGCTGACAGGATCACGTCGTGGAAGCGGATGTCGTGCTCCACGAACCCCGCGAGGTCACCCCGCGCGTGGGCGTCGCGCATACCCCGGAGGGCCTCCTCCAGTGCGGCGAGGTCGGCCTCGTCCCGGTGCTCGGCGGCCAGCGCGGCCGCACCGGTCTCGATCATCCGACGCACCTGGATGAGCTGGAGCGAGGCGGTGAGGTCGTCGCCCCCGCGCACCGTGGCGCGCAGCACCGCCTCCAGCCCGGTCCACTCCTCCACGGGACGCACCAGCGTGCCTCGTCCCCGCACCACCTCGACCACGTTCTGGGCCTGGAGCGTCCGGATCGCCTCACGCACGGTCAGGCGGCTGACGTCGAACTCCTGGCCCAGCTCGTTCTCGGAGGGCAGCCTGCCCCCGGAGGGCGGGGCGCCGTCGACGATGCGGTCCAGGAGCGACTGGGCGATCTCGTCGGCGAGCAGCGGCCTCGGCACGACACTTCCTCTCGGGCGGGGGAGACGGCGGGGTCGCGGTGCCGGCGGTGCGCGCCGACCCCCGTGCGCCCACGGGGCGCACGGCAAGCAACCCTATCGCCGCCGCCCGACCCCGGCTCCCGGCCTGGCGCGAGGTCGCGGGAGCCGGGGCGTTCTCAGGAGGGGGCGGTGCGGTCGGCTGGTCCGAAGGGGGATCTGCTCGTTCCCATGGAATGCCTTTCGCGTCGGAGTAGCGAGGTTGCCCCGGTCGGGCGCGGAATTCACGGCCCTTTCCGTTGTCGGTCTTCAGGGCATCATTGCTGGTGGAAGCGGTGGCTTCGGGGTCGCCATCCCGGTTCGGGGTACCCAACAGAGTGCGGTACGGGAAATCGAAAGAGCAAGCGCATTCCCCGAACTCGTCAGGGGGTGAGGCCATTCTGGGGGAGGAATGTCGGGAATTCTCCGCAAAGGGGTGGGAGGGAGTTCCGTTCGATCCCGGGTTTCGGTCCGGTCGGTGAGAGGGGAACGGTCACGTCGAACGGGGCGGTGCCAGCGAGTCCGTGAGCAGGACGGTCGTCGGCAGCCGTCGCCCCCTCGGCCGGTCGTCGCGGCCCCCGTCCACCATCGCGGTCAGCGCGTTCACCGCCGCGCGGCCCAGCTCGTCGGCGGGGGTGCGAACGGCGGTGATCGGCGGTCCCGGCAGGTCGGCCAGGGCGATGTCGTCGGCCGCCGCGACACTGATGTCCTCCGGCACCCGCACACCGAGGCGGCCGAACTCGAACATCACGCCCAGCAGGAGCAGGCTGTTGTAGACCAGCACCGCCGTGCAGCCGGAGTCGATGATCCCCCGCGCGGCGGCGACCCCCTCGGCGAACGCCGGGCGGACCGGACCGTGCACCCGCACCCGGAGGCCGGACCGGGCCGCGTGTTCGACCAGTTCCGCGCGCCGGTGCCGGTCCATCCACGAACTCGGCGGCCCCGCGAGGTAGGCGACCTCGCGGTGCCCGAGCTCCACCAGGCGGTCGTAGACCGCGCCCAGGCCGCCGGGGGTGTCGACCGTGAAGGAGGTCAGCCCGGGAACGCGGCGGTTGATCGCCACCATCGGCTTGCGTTCGTGCGCCTCCTTCAGATCGGCGGCCGAGCTCACGGGGGACTGCACGGCGAACCCGTCCACCTGGCCCTCCAACTCGTGCAGGGCCTCCGCCTCGCGGGTCGGGTCCCCGCCGGTGACGGCGATGATCACCCGGCGTCCGCTCTCGGCGGCGAGGTCCTGGGCGGCCGTGGCGGTGGTCGAGTAGAAGGGGTTGTCCAGGTCGGGGACGAGCATGGCGAAGAAGCCGCTGCGGCCGGTGGTGAGCGCCCGGGCGGCCGGGTTGGCGCGGAACCCCAGGCGATCGGCGGCGGCCCGCACCCGCACCAGGGTGGACGCGGCGACCATGGACGGCCGCGACATCGCCCGCGACACCGTGGACGCGGAGACGCCCGCCTCCCTGGCCACGTCGTCCAAGCTCGCCATTCCGACTCCTCGCAGGTCACGGTGCCCCCGGTCACAATCGTGGCCGTGGGCTTGGCTCGGTGCCCAGACAAAGGTTACGGTGTTGCAAGCGCTTGCAGAAGCGCTTGCAGGTGTCGTCGCAGATGAGACACCACAACAAACCCCGAAACACCCGCCGACAGCGACCGGGAGTGGAATTGTCCCGCCCGTCACCCACCGCAGAGGCCGCCCGAGTCGCTTCGCGCCGCCGTCTCCTCCCACGCCCTCCCGTCACGGTCCTGCTCGTCCCCGGGCTGGCCCTGATGCTCTTCGCCTTCTGCTATCCCGTGGTCGCCACCCTGGCCTGGCCGCCGGACGGCGACCCCGCCACGGTCGCGCGCGAGACCGGGAGCCTGCTCACCGACCCCTACCTGCTCCCGGTGATCGCCCGCACCGTCCGAGTCGCCGTCCTGACCACCGCGCTCTGCCTGCTCATGGGCTTCCCGGTGGCCTACCTCATCTCACGGGCACCCGGCCCCTGGCCCGGTCGGCTCCTCGCCCTGGCGATCTTCCCGCTCCTGCTCAACACCGTGGTACGGACCTACGGCTGGATCGTGGTCCTCGGCGGCAACGGCCTGATCAGCAAGGTCAGCGAGGCCGTGGGCCTGGGCCGGGTCCAGCTCCTCTACACCGAGACCGCGATCGTGCTCGGTCTGGTCCAGTTGTTCCTGCCCCTGATGATCCTGTCCGCCTACTCCAGCCTCTCCCAGCAGGACCACCGGCTGGAGGAGGCCGCCCGAGGCCTGGGCGCCTCACCCGGCCGTGCCTTCCGCGACGTGGTCTTCCCCCTGGCCCTGCCCGGGGCACTGGTCGGGTGCACCCTGGTCTTCGCGGGCGCGGTGACCGCCTTCACCACTCCCCAGCTGCTCGGCGGACCCCGCGAGCGGCTCCTGTCCACCCTGCTCTACAGCCGCGTCAACGTCAGCCTCGACTGGCCCTCCGCGAGTGCCATCGCCCTGGTGATGACCGCCCTGGTGCTGGTGGTCGGTGCGCTGTCCGGTCGGCTCGGCAAGATCGGGAGCACCACCTCATGATCCTGAGACGCCCGTTCCTCTCCCTGCTCGCGGCCGCCGCCTTCGTGCTGATGCTCGGCCCCGTGGTGATCCTGGTCGGGGTCGCCTTCACGGCCGGAAGCACCCTCGCCTTCCCGCCGGAGGGCCTCTCCCTGCGCTGGTTCTCCGCCGCGCTGGAGTACGGCCCCTTCGTCGACTCCTTCGGTACCAGCATGGTCGTCGCCGCGGTCTCGACCGTGATCGCGCTGGCCCTGGGAGTCCCCGCGACCCTGGCGCTGCACCGGGGCAACCCGCGCGGACGCCGGATCATGGAGAACCTGTTCTTCGCGCCGATCGTGGTCCCCGAGCTGGTCCTGGGCCTGGCCCTGTTCCAGCAGCTCATGGTCGGCATGCGGGTGACCGCGCTCGGCGCGTTGATCATCGGCCACACCGTCCTGCTGCTCCCGTACACCGTGCGGGTGGTCGGGGCCTCGCTGGCGCTGGCCGACGCGCGCCTGGAGGAGGCCGCTCGCGGGCTGGGCGCGGGTCCGGTCCGCACCTTCCTCACGGTGACCCTGCCGGTGATGGCGCCGGGCATCCTCTCGGCCACCATCCTCGCCTTCATCACCTCCCTCAACAACGTTCCGCTGTCCCTCCTGCTGACCGGCCCGGGCGTGGCCACCCTGCCGGTGGAGATGCTCAACTACGTCCAGTCCTCGTTCGACCCGGTGGTCGCGGCGGTCAGCGTGCTGCTCCTGGCGCTCAGCGTCGTGGTCGCGTTCACCACCGAACGCCTGGTCGGTTTCACGAAGGTCTTCGGCCGATGACCGGGAAGCCCGCCCTCCGGGAAGAAGGAGACACCCAGATGACACCCGTCGTCGAACTCGACCGCGTCAGCCACCTCTTCGGGGCGCGGGGCGGAAAGGGCGGCACCACCGCCGTCGCCGACCTGGACCTCACCGTGCGCCCGGGGGAGTTCACCACCCTGCTCGGGCCCAGCGGCTGCGGCAAGACCACCACTCTGCGGATGATCGCCGGGTTCCTCCAGCCCACCTCCGGGCGGATCCTCCTGGAAGGCGTGGACGCCACCCGTACCCCGCCGGAGAAGCGCAACATCGGCATGGTCTTCCAGTCCTACGCGCTCTTCCCGCACATGACCCTGCGCGACAACGTCGGCTACGGCCTGCGCACCCGCAAGGTGGCCTCCGCCGAGGCGAAGCGGCGCGCGGAGGAGGCACTCGACCTGGTCGGCCTCGTCCACCTGGCCGACCGCAAGCCGGCCGAGCTCTCCGGCGGCCAGCAGCAGCGCGTGGCCCTGGCCCGCGCCGTGGCCATCCGTCCCTCGGTGCTGCTCCTGGACGAGCCGCTGTCCAACCTGGACGCCCAGCTCCGGGTGCAGATGCGTCGCGAGCTCCTGCGGGTCCAGCGCGAGACCGGTCTGACCGCCGTTCTGGTCACCCACGACCAGGACGAGGCACTGGAGCTGTCCGACACGATGGTGATCCTCAACAACGGGCGCCTGGAGCAGCAGGGGTCGCCCCGGGACGTCTTCCCCCGTCCCGCCAACCGTTTCGTGGCCGAGTTCCTGGGCTACGACAACTTCCCGGAGGTACCCGGGCACGGACCGGTCACCGTCCGGCCCGAACACGTGCGGCTGCTCTCCGGCGACGCCCGCGAGGACGCCGGGGAGACCGGCCTCGACGGCACCGTCGCGGCGGTCACCTTCCAGGGCAGCAACTGCCTGGTCGAAACGGCCATCGACGGGGTCGAGGGTCCGGGGTCGGTCCTGCGGGTCCTGCACCCCGGCGACGACCTGCGCCCCGGTGACCCCGTCCGTATCGCCCTGCCCCACCGCCACCTGGTGGACCTGCCCGCCGACGAGGTGACGACCGGATGAACCGTCCCGCACGCGGAGCGCGGCGCACCGCCGCCCTCGCCGGGGTCCTGGCCCTGGCCACCGTCACGGCCTCCTGCGCGCCCGTCCGCGAGGACGACCCCGACACCCTGGTGGTGAGCACCTTCGCGTTCGCCACCGAGGAGTTCACCCAGGTCGTCGCGGAGCCCTTCGAGGCCGAGACCGGTATCCGGGTGGTCCTGGACACCGGGAACAACGCCGGGCGCCTCACCAAGCTGAGGATCAACTCCGAGCGACCCGACACCGACGTCGTGCTGATCTCCGACTACTACGCGCAGATCGGCAAGGACATGGGGCTGTTCGCCCCCGTCAGCGCCGACGACGTGCCCAACCTCGACGCCATCCAGCCCTGGGCCGTGGATCCCGACGGCTACGGCCCCGCCTACACCTTCCAGCTCCTCGGCCTGATGTACCGGACCGACCTGGTGGACGAGGCTCCCGAGTCCTGGGACGACCTCTGGGCGGAGCCCGAGGGCGGCTACGCGCTCCCCGACATCTCCGTGTCGGCGGGCCCGATGTTCGTCCTCGCCGCCGGGGAGCACTTCGGGTCCGGCCCCTCCGACGCCGACGCCGGGTTCGAGGCGCTGGCGGAGATCGGCCCCGACGCGCTCCAGTTCTACACCGGCTCCACCGAGCTCACCAGCCTCTTGGAACGCGGCGAGATCGCCATGGCACCCGGTCTGGACAACTTCGCCATGGGCTCGGTGGAGGCCGACCAGCCCGTCGGCTTCGCCGTGCCCGACGAGGGAAGGGTGATGACCGCCAACACCGTGCAGGTGGTGGAGGGAGCCCCCAACCCGGCCGGTGCGCTGGCCTTCACCGACTTCCTGCTGCGCCCCGAGATCCAGGAGGGCATGGCCGAGGCCCTCTACGACAAGCCCGTGGCGCTGGGAGCCGAACCCACCCCGCTCATGGAGCAGGTCTCCCGGGAGGCGGCCACGGACCCCGTCGCCAACGGGTACCACCAGGGTGACCTCGCACTGCTCGCGAACGAGCGGTCGGCCTGGCTCGACCGCTTCACCGAGGAGGTGGCCAGGTGAGCGGCCACCCCGTCAACGGAGGAGGACCGTTGCCCACACCCGTCGTGATCGACTGCGACCCCGGCGTCGACGACGCCGTCGCCCTGCTGCTCGCCCTGGCCTCACCGGACCTGGACGTGCGCGGGGTGACCACGGTCGCGGGCAACGTCTCACTCACCGACGTGAACCGCAACGCCGCCCACGTGCTGGACCTGGCCGGGGCGCCCGCCGACCTCCCGCTGGTCTCCGGACTCGCGGGGCCGATCGCCCGCACCTCCCGCATCCGGGACGAACCCATGCACGGCGCCGGGGGCCTGGGCGGACTGGTGCCGGACTCCCCGCCCCGGCCCCTGACCCCCGGCCACGCAGTGGACTGGCTGGCCGAACGGGCCCTGGAGTCCCCGGGCGAACTCACCCTCGTGGCGATCGGCCCGCTGTCCAACGTCGCCGCCATGCTCGCCCGCCACCCCGAGGCCGGACCCGCGCTCCGGGAGATCGTCGTCATGGGCGGGGCCGCCTTCGCCCAGGGCAACGTCACCCCGGCGGCGGAGTTCAACTTCCACGCCGATCCCGAGGCCGCCCGCTACGTGCTGGAGTCCGGCCTCCCGGTGCGGATCGTGGGCCTGGACGTCACCCGCGCCGCGCTGTACCCGCTCACCGAGGCCGAGTACCTGGCCACCCTGCCCGGCACCGCCGGGATCGCCGGGGACCTCCTGCGCGCCTACGCCCAGCGCTACCTCGACCGGTTCGGCGTCCCCGCCGTCCCCGTGCACGACGCCCTGGCGGTGGCCGCCGTCAGCCACCCCGACCTCGTCGGCTGGGAGGAGGGCACCGCGTCCGTGGAGTGCTCCGGCGAACTCACCCGGGGCGCCCTCGTCGCGGACCTGCGCACACCCGACCGCACGCGTCACGTACGCGTGGGACGTACCGTCGACGCCGACGCGTTCTCCGCCCTCCTCACCGAGGGCATCGCCCGCCACGCGCACCTCACCGCCTGAACCCGGCGGGCCCCGTCGCCCGAGGGGGCCGACACCCCGCCCCCGGACCCGGCAGGCAGCCCGCCCCTTGAACCAGGCACCCGCACCCGCCCACTCGAAGGGAACCCGACACCGATGTCCCACGCCCAGCTCAGCGCCGACCTGCTCATCCGAGGCGGGGAGGTCGTCTCCGTGCACACCGGCCAGGTGTGGCGGGCCGACGTCGCCGTGACCGGTGACCGCGTCCGCGCGGTGCTGCCCCCGGGGACCCCGGTGGAGGCCGCCCGGACCCTCGACGCCACCGGGCTCGTGATCGCGCCCGGCTACGTGGACGCGCACATGCACATCGAGAGCTCGCTGCTGGCACCGGCCGAGTTCGCCCGGGTCACGCTGGCGCGCGGCACCACCACCGTGCTCGCTGACGCCCACGAGATCGTCAACGTCGCCGGACGCGACGGGCAGGCCTGGATGATCGAGCAGGGACGGGACACCGCGCAGTCCATGCGCTGGGCGGTGCCCTCCTGCGTCCCCGCGCTGGACGGGTTCGAGACGGCGGGAGCACGGCTCGACGACACCGACATCGCGGAGATGCTGGAGTGGGAGGGCGTCACCACCCTCGGTGAGGTCATGGACTACCGGGCGGTGGTCGACGGCGACCCCCGCATGCACGCCATCATCGACGCGGCCCGGCGCCGGGGCGTGCGCCTGGACGGGCACTGCCCCAACCTCTCCGGGGCCGAACTGGGCGAGTACCTGTGGGCCGGGATCGACTCCGACCACTGCAAGAACACCGCCGAGGTCGCCGTGGAGAAGGCCAGCCTGGGCATGCTCCTCATGCTCCAGGAGAAGTGCCTGACCCCGGAGGTCGTCCGGGCGCTCCTCGACCTGCCGCACCTGCCCGACTTCTGCCTGGTCACCGACGACATCGTGGTGGACGCCATCGTGACCACCGGCCACCTGGACCGGGTGGGCGCGGTGGCGCTGGAGCGCGGGCTGCCCCCGCTCGCGGTGCTCCGCGCCCTCACCCTCCAGCCCGCCCGCAGGCTCGGCCTGGACGACCGGGGGACCGTCACGCCCGGCAAGCGCGCCGACCTGGTGCTGCTGCGCTCGCTCACCGAACTCACCCCCGTCGTGACCCTCGCGGGCGGTGACGTGGTCGGCCGCGACGGCGCCCCGGTCGAGGGCCCCGGCTCCGCCCCCGAGCACCCGTTCGGCGAGACCGTCCGGATCAGTGCCCCCGAGGCCGCGACCGCGCGCTGGCGGGTGGACCTGCCCGACGGCGAGCACGCCTTCCGCGCCATGAGGGTCAACGGCGTGGACACCTACACCGAAGCGGACGAGGTGGTGCTCCCGGTCCGCGACGGGGTGGTGGACTGGCAGGGGAGGACCGCCGTGGTGGCGGTCTTCGAGCGCCACACCGGCAGGGGCGGGGTGACCTTCGCGCCGGTCGTCGGCCAGGACCTCGGGACGGGTGCCTTCGCCACCACCTACGCCCACGACAGCCACAACCTCACCGTCGTCGCCACGACCGAGGAGGCCCTGCTCACCGCAGCCGCCGACGTGGTGGCCTGGGGAGGCGGCATGCGGCTGGTCCGCGAGGACCGGGCCGGAGCCGGGCTGCCCCTGCCCATCGGCGGGGTCATGTCCGAGCGGCCCGCCGACGAGGTGGCCGAGGCCTCCCGGCGGCTCCGCGCCGAGCTCGCCGCCTGGGGCTGGGACAACCGCAACGCGTTCATGAGCCTGTCCACCCTCACCCTGGCGGTGTCCCCGAGCGTGAAGATCACCGACCGGGGACTGGTCCGCGTGGTGGCACGGGACTGGGAACCGGCGACCATTGCCAGAGCGACCCCCGCGACGTAGAACGAAGGGGCGACCGGCCGCATCCGGCGGCCGGGTCGCCCCTTCCCCGCAGGAGGCCGTCATCACACCCCCCGACTCCGGCTGTCCGTACCGGCTGCGCACCGACGGGACCACCTTCCACGAGGAGGTCGCGGACCTGCGCCAGCGTGAACCCGCCGTCCGTGTGGAACTCCCCGGGAACCTGGTCGCCTGGGCGATCACCCGACACGAACTCCTCCGCGAACTGCTGGGCGACCCGAGGGTCTCCCGGGACTTCCGCGCGCACTGGCCCGACCACGACCGGGTCGGGCACGACTGGCCGCTGTCCGCCCTGGTCTTCCTGGAGAGCTTCCTCAACCGCTACGGGGAGGAGCACCGGAGGCTGCGACGCAAGGTCACCCCCGCCTTCACCCCCGGTCGCATCCGCCGGATGGAGGACACCGTCCGCGAACGGGCCCGCGCGCTCGTCGCGGACATCGCCGCCGCCGCACCCGGCCGGGAGGTGGACCTCCGGGCGGCCCTGGCCCGCCCGCTCACCATGTGGGTGATCTGCGAACTCTTCGGGGTCCCCGAGGACCTGCGGGAGCGGCTCGGCACGGTGATGGACGCGGTGGTCGACACCACCGTCGAACCGGAGGAGGTCCTGGCCCAGCAGATGGAGCTGCTGACCTGCCTGGAGCTGCTCGCGGAGCACAAACGCGCCCACCCCGCCGAGGACCTCACCGGCGACCTGCTCCTCCCGAGCGACGGTGAGCCGCTGCCCCACGCGGACCTCATCGGTACGCTCCTCCTCATGATCGGCGCGGGGTACGAGACGACCGTCAACCTCATCGCCAACGCGGTGCACGCGCTGCTCGCCCACCCCGAGTACCGCGACCGCCTGGTCGCGGGGTCGCTGGCGGCCGAGGAGGTGGTGGAGGAGTCGCTGCGTCTGGACCCGCCCGCCAAGTACGTCCCGCTGCGCTACGCGGTCGAGGACATCGATCTCGAAGGGGTGCTGATCCGCAAGGGGGAGCCCATCCTGGTCGCCTTCGGAGCGCCCGGACGGGACCCGGACCTGAACCCGGACCGACCGGAGGCCTTCGACCCGGACCGGGCGTCGAAGGAGCACCTGGCCTTCGGCCATGGCGCGCACTTCTGCGTGGGAGCGCACCTGGGGCGGATGGAGGCCCGGGTGGCCCTGGAGGAGCTGTTCACGGCCCTGCCCGAGCTCGCCCTCGTCGAGGAGGGCCGGGAGCCGGACCGGATCCCGTCCTTCCTGATCAACGGCCCCCTGCGGGTCCCGGCCGTCCCCCACCCGACCGGCTGACCCGGCCACCTGAGGCGACGGGGGCAGCCGTGGACCGACGCGCGTCAGGGCGCGTCGAGGCCCCGCCCGGTTCGGCTGCCCCCGTCGCTCGTGCCCCGCGTTCACCTGCACATGTGGCGCGTTCTCGCCCGGCCCGACACGTGGAGAGTGGAGTCCCGTGTGCCGCGAACGCGGGGGTTGGCGTGATGTGGGCTGATCGGGGTTCCTGGATGTGCCGGTGCGAGCAATCGCCAGCAATGTCGAGCAATCCGCCCCTGTGCTGTACGTGTCGCGTCTACGCTCGTGTCGCACGCTCCGGTACGTGGGGCCCGGCCGTGCATGGCGGGTCCTCGCGGGAGGGCCCGAACCATCCTCCTGTGACACCTCAACCCCAAGGAGCACGGTGAACTCCACGCGATCCGGCCTCGTGTGCGTCTTCTGCGAGATCGTGGCGGGTGAGGCGCCCGCCCACCGGATCTGGGAGGACGAGGCGCACCTGGCCTTCCTGTCGATCTTCCCGAACACCGAGGGGTTCTCCGTGGTGATCCCCAAGGCCCATCGCACCAGCTACGTGGTGGACCTGGACCCGCAGGAGTACACGGCCCTGCACCTGGCCGCACGCGAGGTCGCGCGCCGCCTGGACGCGACCTTCCCCGACGTGGCGCGCACCGGGATCATGTACGAGGGCTACGGGGTCGACCACGCGCACGCGAAGCTCTTCCCGATGCACGGGACCGTGGGCAACGCGGGGGAGGACTGGCGTGAGGTGGCTTCCCGCATCGACGGCTACTTCGACACGTACCAGGGGTACCTGTCGTCCCATGACCACCAGCGCGCCGATGACTCCTGGCTCGCCGACGTCGCCAAGCGTGTCAGGGACGCGCGCTCCTGACCCGCCCGAGATCACCTCCGCGTGAGCTGGTGATACTCCTCCGCGATGCGCTCCAGGTGCTGGACCGCCTCATCTCCGAAGCAGGCCAGTTTCTCCAGTTCACCGAAGAGCTCAATGTAGGTCGCGATGTCAGCGGCGCCGGTCAGGGTCGCCGTCGCTGTCTCGGTAGCCACGACGACAGCGTCTTCGTCGTACACGTCAAAGGCATGGCCAGGGAAGACATGTACAGGTTGCGTCCAAGGGATGATGCCAACCTCGGTATTTCCGCCCCGAGCCGCAATCGTGGCGATCTGTTCGATCTGCTTCGCCATGATCGACGCAGAACCCACATGCCATCGCAAGGCGCCTTCCGGCATAATCAACACATACCGGGTCGCGCCCGCTCTGAGAGCGCGGTGCCGCTCTTGCCGAGCCTCGATGGCAGCCTCGACTTCATCTGCCGAAACCTTGTCTCGGGGGTCATCAAAGATGCAGCGTGTGTACTCACGAGTCTGCAACGCTCCCAGCACCAGCGCGGGTTCATATGAGCGCACCACGGCGGCGGCAGCTTCCAGCTGCGTCACCCTGCTCTGGAACTGGGACACTCCCCGGGCCATGATCACCCGTGCTGAGGCCTCCTCACGTAGGGATTCAGCCAAGAGCAGCAGCTTGGTGCGCTCGGTTTTGGGGATTTCGTAGACCCGGCAGAGCTCGACCACGTCATCCACAGAGGGCAAGAGCAGGGATCGTTCGATCTTGGAGATCTTGGACTGCGACATGCCCGCAGCCTGACCTGCTCGCACTCCGCTCAGCTTTGCGCGCCCACGGGCCTCTCTCAGGGCGCGAGCGAGCCGATCGCGGGCTTGTGGCCCGCGATCGGTCGAAGCTCTAGGGGAGCCTGTCATGCGGTCCGGTTTGCTCTCCACTCTTCGGGACGACGTGCCCACCACCGCTCGAACGGTTCGGCTGCGGCCAACGCGGCGTCCCTGGCCTTCTGGTAGAGCTCCACGTTATCGACCAGGTCGGCCCCGACAAACTCGCCGGTCTCGCTGTAGTGCATACGCAGCGGGTACTTGTCGTCAATCAGCCAGAAGTCGTGGTCAACCAGGACGGTGGGGAGATCACGTTCGGCCAGATCGAGGACATGGATTTCTTCTCCGGCCCCACTGTTGGGCACATACCCCCACTCACACTCGTAGCGGATGTAGTCGTTGAGTGGAGATCTGAGTACACGCACCCGGTGTTCCAGGATCCCGGCTTCCTTCTCCGCTCGCAGGACGTCCAGCCACTGGTTCTTGCGTTCCCAGTCGGGCTCTGGCTCTCCGGCCTTGAAACGGGCGAAGTCGTCTCCATCCGAGTCGACCTCATAGTGGTCCAACATCTCCAGTCGGAAGGCTGACTTGGTCAGGTGGTCATCGAAGAACTTCTCCATCTCAGCTTCCGTGAGCACGAGCCACCTCTTGGAGCAGAGCGAGAGGAATCTCCACGACACTCTCCCCATCGGGGATGTTGATCCCGGTGATGTCTTTGTCAGCAAGGATGTAGCCCTGCACGACGAGTGTTCCGCGGTCGGTGGCGTAGACGGTCGGGCAGGTGCGCCGATTGCCGCATTCACTGGCGATCCAGGTCAGCTTCACAGGTCCTCCAGGGGGTCGAGGTGATTCCATCATGACAGGAATACTCCTTTGCGTCACCCCCTTGTCGCACGCAGAGGATTCCACTATTAATGGAATAGGTGGCGGATCGCCATCACGGACTCCCTCAAGGAGCAGCCCATGCGGGTTCCCGGAAGCGTCGTGTACAACAAGCACGAGGACAACTCGACTTCGGACGGGCACAAGCCCGACCGGCCGATCCCTCCGCCCACCCCCAACGACGGGGGCTCCGGCGGTGGCAAGCACGAGAGGGACGACAAGTAGTGCTTCTCCCACACGAAGAGCTGGTCGCCCGCCTCGTGCGGGCGGGCGACCTGCCCCCGCACCTGCGCCCCTCCTTCGAAAGGGTCGAGCGGCACCGGTTCCTCCCGGACCGGATCACCACCCCGGACGGGACCACCGTGGACCGTGCCCGGGACGAGGCCCGGTGGTTCGAGCTGGCCTATGCCGACATCCCGATCGTCACCCAGAGGGACGACGGGGCCGAGCATGGCCCCGGGTATCCGACCAGCTCCGCCTCCCAGCCCACGATCGTCGCGGACATGCTCCGGCGCCTGGACGTCCTCCCCGGCATGCGCGTGCTGGAGGTCGGGACCGGCACCGGATACAACGCCGCTCTCCTTTCGCACCTGCTGGGTGACGACGAGGTGACCAGCGTCGAGGTGGACGCCGAGCTGGCCGAGACCGCCCGGGTTCGGCTGATGTCAGCCGGGTTCACGCCCCTGGTGGTCACCGGCGACGGGATGCAGGGCTGGCCCGCGCGCGCCCCCTACGACCGGGTGATCAGCACCGCCGCCGTCCAGCGGGTGCCCTACCACTGGGTCGCCCAGACCCGGCCGGACGGGCGCATCCTCACCCCCTGGGGGAACGCCTTCCACAACGGGGTGCTGGCCGAACTCCGGGTCGGACCGGACGGCACGGCGCGCGGGCGCTTCGGGGGTGACGTGGCGTTCATGTGGGTGCGTGACCAGCGTGTGCCGAGGAGAGTGGTCGAGACCTACGTCCACCCTGAGACGCAGGAGTTCACGACCACGCGGACGGAGCTGTACCCGTACGAGCCGATCAGCGACTTCGGCGCGAGCTTCGCCATCGGGCTGCGGATGCCCACCGTGCTGAACCGGGTCGAGTCCAGTGAGTCCGACGGCCCTCAGTTCACGGTCCACCTGGTCGATCCGGACACCGGTTCATGGGCCTCATGGCACATCGACCCCGGCCAGCGGGGGACGGGGTACGAGGTCCGCCAGCACGGTCCTCGCGAGCTGTTCACCGAACTGGAGGCCGCCTACCGGTGGTGGCTGGGGGAGGGCCGCCCCGAGCACTCCCGGTTCGGTCTCACGGTCTCCGCCGATCACCAACGGGTCTGGCTGGACGAGGAGTCCCACCTGGTCGCCTCCGCGCCCTGAACCTGGGGCAGGAACCGGCGGCGCGGCTCCGTCAGCGACGTGGGAGGGCCTGGGGCGTACGCACGCCCAGGCCCTCCCTCATGCCGTCACGCTGCTACTGGGTCAGGAGAAGTCCTCGACGTTCTCCTCGGTGACCACCTCGACGGGGACCATCACGGTCTCCTCCAGGGCCTCGCCGTTCGCGGCGGCGATGGCGTTGCGCACCGCCGTCCTGCCGAGCTCGGCGGGCTGCTGGGCGATCGACGCGTGCAGCCCGCCGTCGGCCACCGCCTCCAGGCCCTCGGGGGTGCCGTCGAAACCGATCACCACGGCCTCCTCGCCACGCGAGGACAGGGCCGCCGCCGCGCCCAGTGCCATCTCGTCGTTCTCCGCGAACACGCCGTCGATGTCCCCGTTGCCCTGCAGCATGTTGGTCATCACGTCGAGCCCCTTGGAGCGGTCGAAGTCGGCGGGCTGCTGGGCCACGACCTCGATGTCCGGGTACTCCGCGATCCCCTCCTCGAAACCGGCGCCGCGCTCACGGCTGGCGGAGGTGCCCGGGGTCCCCTGGAGGACCACGATCCGGCCCTCCTCACCGAGTGCCTCGGCCATGGTCCGGGCCGCCAGGCGTCCCCCCTCGACATTGTCGGAGGCCACCAGGGTCGCCACCTCGGCGTCGGTGACCCCGCGGTCGGCCGCGATCACCGGGATGTCCGCGTTGTTGGCGCCCACCACCGGGGGACCGGCGGCGTCGGAGTCCACCGGGTTGATCACCATCGCGTCCACGCCGGTGCTGATGAAGTTCTGGATCTGGTCGGCCTGCTGGGAGGCGTCGTCCTGGGCGTCGGTGACCACCAGGTTCACGCCCGCCTCGTCGGCCTCGGCCTGGGCGCCGTCCCTCATCTGGATGAAGAACGGGTTGTTGAGCGTGGACACCGACATCCCCACGCGGGGACCGTCGGAGGAGGAGTTCGGGACGAGGAAGGACAGCGCGCCCACCACCACGGCCGTGGCCGCGGCGGCGATGACGAGCTGGATCCCGCGTCGGCCCCTGCTCACCGAAGCTCCGGCCCCGGTGCCGCCACCGGCACCGCCGGAGCGGCGGCGCAGCGTGTCGAACAGGACCGCGAGGGCGATGACCACACCGATCACGACCTGCTGCCAGAAGGCGGAGACCGACAGGAGGTTGAGCCCGTTGCGCAGCACCGCGAGGATGAGCGCGCCGATCAGCGTGCCGAAGGCGGTACCCACGCCACCGGCCAGGCTGGCGCCGCCGATGACGACTGCCGCGATGGCGTCCAGCTCGTACCCCTGCGCGGCCTGCGGCTGCGCGGAGGCCAGACGGGAGGCGAGGATGACACCCGCGACGGCGGCGAACAGGCCGGACAGGGCGTAGATGCCGAGCTTCTGACGCTTGACCCGGATGCCGGAGAGGCGTGCGGCCTCCTCGTTGCCGCCGATCGCGTACATCGCGCGCCCGGTGAAGGTCCGGCGCAGGATCACGGCGGTGATCAGGCCCATCACGACCATGATCAGCACGGGAACGGGCAGCCAACCGCCGATCGAACCGCCCAGGGCGGCCACGGAGTCGGGCAGGGCGATGGGGCTCCCCTCGGAGATCACCAGGGAGAGGCCGCGCCCCACGGAGAGCATCGCCAGCGTGGCGATGAACGGCGGGAGCTTGCCGTAGGCGATCAGCGCGCCGTTGACCAGACCGGCGGCGGTGCCCGTGGCGGCGGCCAGCGGCAGCGCCAACCAGACCGGCACCCCCTCGACCGTGGCCAGGAACGCCAGCACCGTCGCGGACAGCGCCGCGACCGAACCCACGGACAGGTCGATCCCGCCCGCGATGATCACGAAGGTCACGCCGAAGGCCAGGACCGCGATCACGGCCGCCTGGACACCCACGTTCAGCAGGTTCTGCGCCGTGAGGAAGTCGTCGGACAGCAGCGACATGACCACGACCAGGAGGGCCAGGGCGGTCAGCGCGCCGTTCTCCAGCAGGAAGCGCCGCACGGCGGGCCAGGCGCCGCCGCTCTTGTCAGTGTCAGTGGCCATGGGGCCCTCCACTCCGTTCTGTTCCGTGTCGGTTCGGGGGGCGGCGGCCAGCGCCAGGGACATCACGGCGTCCTGCGTGGCGTCCTCGGCGGCCAGCTCCCCGGTGATGCGGCCCTGGGCCATGACGAGCACGCGGTCGCTCATCCCCAGCACCTCGGGGAGGTCGCTGGAGATCATCAGCACCGCGTGACCGGAGGCGGTCAGTTCGTTGACCAGGCGGTAGATCTCCACCTTGGCGCCCGCGTCCACACCGCGCGTGGGTTCGTCGAGGATCAGCACCCGGGAGTCGGCCAGCAGCCACTTGCCGATGACGACCTTCTGCTGGTTGCCGCCGGAGAGGGTGCGCACGTGCTGGTCGATGCCGGACATGCGGACCCCCAGCTCACCGGCGATCCGGCGCGCGGAGGCCCGCTGGCCGGAACGGTCCACGAACCCGGCCCGGCTGGTCGGACCGAGGGTGACCAGCCCGAGGTTCTCCTCCACGGAGGCGTCCAGGACCAGGCCCTGACCCTTGCGGTCCTCGGGGACCAGGCCGAGCCCGGCCCGCATGGCGGCGTTGACGTCGCCACCGGGCAGGGCCCGGCCGAGCACCTCGACCTCGCCGTCGTCGTAGGGGTCGGCACCGAACACCGAGCGTGCCACCTCGGTGCGGCCCGCGCCGACCAGTCCGGCGAGGCCGACCACCTCGCCCGCGTGCACGACGAGGTCCACGTCCCGGAACCGGCCGTGGCGGGTCAGACCGCGCACCCGCAGCAGGGGCTCCCCGGGTGCGGGGCGCTCGCGCGGGTACTGCTCGTCGATGCTGCGGCCCACCATCAGGCGCACGAGTTCGTCCTCGGGGGTGTCGGCGGCCACGTGCGCCACCGAACGGCCGTCCCGCAGGACCGTCACCCGGTCGGCGAGCGCGCCGATCTCCTCCAGGTGGTGGGTGATGAAGACGATCCCCACCCCCTCGTCGCGCAGGCGCCGGGCGATCTCGAAGAGCCGCTCGATCTCCCCGGTGGTGAGCACGGCCGTGGGCTCGTCCATGATCAGCACACGGGCGTCCAGGCTCAGCGCCTTGGCGATCTCCACCATCTGGAGCTGGGCGATGCCCAGGCCGCGCACCTTGGCGCGGGGGGACACGTTCACGCCCACCCGGTCCAGTAGCAGCGCGGCGTCGTCTTCCATGCGCCGGTGGTCGATCAGACCGAACCGGCGGGGCTGACGGCCCAGGAAGATGTTCTCGGCCACCGTCACGTCCGGGACCAGGTTGAACTCCTGGTAGATGGTGGCGATCCCCAGTCGCGCGGCGTCCTGGGCGTCACGGATGACGACCTCCTCGCCGTCCACGAGGACGCGCCCCCGGTCGGGGCGGTGGGCCCCGGAGAGCACCTTGATGAGCGTGCTCTTCCCGGCCCCGTTCTCACCGAGGAGGGCGTGGACCTCGCCCCGGCGGAGGTCGAAGCCGACCTCGTCGAGGGCCACCACCCCCGGAAAGGCCTTGCGTACGCCCTCGATGCGCAGCAGTTCGTGCGGGCTACTCACGTGCGGCTCCTCCTGTCTGGGGTGGAGTGGCGGGCTCGCCGCAGGAGCGGCGGACGACCAGGTGGGCGGGGAGGACGGTCGAGGTGGCCGGTTCGCCCGCGATGAGCGCGGCCAGGGCCCGGACCGCGACCCGCCCGAGTTCGGCGGTGGGCTGGGCGATCGTGGTGATCGGCGGGTCGGTGTGGGAGAACCAGGGGATGTCGTCGAAGGCGGCGAGCCCGATGTCGTCGGGCACGCGCAGACCCCGCGCGGAGATCGCGTCGAGGGCGCCCAGCGCCATGAGGTTGTCGGTGGCGAAGACGACGTCGGGGGGGTCGGGCAGGTCGAGGAAGCGTTCAGTGGCCAGACGGCCGCTCTCGGCCTGGAAGTCACCGCGCCCCACGTACTCCTCGCGGAGGGGGAGGCCGTGCGCGGCCAGGGCCGCGCGGAAGGCGTCCAGCCGTTCCCGGCCTGTGGTCGTGGCGGCCGGGCCGGTGATGACGGCGATCCGGCGGCGGCCCAGGGCGTGCAGGTGGTCGACCAGGTCGCGGATGGCACCCCGGCCGTCGGCTCGCACCACGGGGGAGTCGGACCCGGCGATCCAGCGGTCCACGAAGACGACGGGGGTGGGCCCGGCGGCGGCTTCGAGGGTGCTGGGGGAGTGGCCGTCGGCGGGGGAGACCAGCAGCCCGTCGATGCGGCGTTCCAGCAGGTTGCGGACGTGGTGGTCCTCCAGGTCCGCGCGTTCGTCGGCATTGCCGATGATCACGCTGAAGCCCAGCGCGCGGGCCTCCTCCTCCACGGCCCTGGCGAGCTCGGTGAAGTAGGGGTTGAGGACGTCGCTGATCACCAGGCCGATGGTGCCGGTCCGGTCGGTGCGCAGGGAGCGTGCCACGACGTTGGGTCGGTAGCCCAGGGTGTCGACCGCCGCCAGCACCTTCTGTCGGGCGCCGTCGCTGACGGACGGGTGCCCGTTCAGGGCCCGGGAGACCGTGGCCACGGACAGCCCCGACGTGGCGGCGACATCCTTGATACTCACCACCGAGGACCACCGCCCCGGCCGGGTTCCGGCGCGCGGCGGCCAGGGCTGGCCGCCCGCGTGGAAACGATTACATGTGCGATCACGTTGACATGATGCGTCATCGACACACGAATTCACAAATCGGATCGTTCGGGATGGGAGGGGAGGTCGGGCCGAGTCGGCGGACGTCCATAGGGGGACAGGGTGACGCAAGTCCGCCGATGTCCGCCCGCAGCGGGGATGTGGTCGCGCTCGACGCGCCCACGCACGTTGCGTGCCCCCTGACCAGCGGCGCCGTATTCTGACCGGGCCCGCCCTCGACCCCCCGCGACCGGCGTCACGAACCCTGGACGGAGTCCGGTACGCCCCCCAGCAGCTCCGGGCGGTTTCCCAGTCGTCACGGAACGTGTCCGAACGTGATCCGAATACGGGTGGAGACCGCGGGCCACGGTGAAGACGACACAAGGAGTTGACCATGGCCGTCATCGGTACCGACCGCGATCTCGTCGCGCTCGTCAACACGTTCACAGTCGAACCCCGCGACCAGGAGAGGCTGGTGGAACTCCTGCACGAGGCGACGGAGGACGTCATGCGCCACTTCCCCGGGTTCGTCTCGGCCAACGTGCACGTCAGCCTCGACGGCACCAAGGTGTGCAACTACGCGCAGTGGGAGAGCGAGGAGCACTTCACCAAGGCGATCGAGCACCCGGACTCCCAGCCGCACTTCACCCAGTGCAGGGCGATCGCGACCTCCGTGTCCGCGCTGTACCGGCTGCGGTTCACCGAGGGCGGTTGATCCAGGGGCCTCCGGGCACAGGCCCGGAGGCCTCCGTTCGGGCGTCGTCCCCCGCCGGAGCCTCGCCCGTGCCGGGCGTTGCCTACGCGGAAGAGTGGCCCGTGCGGGGCCTCGCCCATGTCGGGCGTTGCCTACGCGGGAAGTGGCCCGTGCTGGGAGTTACCCATGTCGGGCGTTGCCTGCGCGGGAAGTGTGGCCCGTGCCGGGCGTGGCCCGTGCCGGGTGGTCGCCCCCGCCGGGCGTCGCCCATCTGAGAAGTGATCCACGTGAGCGACGTTCCGGTCGGGCGTCGCGGCGGCCCGAGCTCGCACGGCGCGTGTTCCCCCCGGGTCGCGTCCTACCGCCCGCCCGCCCCCGAGGCCGCGTTGGTGCGGTCCTGGTTCGCGCTGATCTCGTCGTGGTGCTCCAGGGCCCAGTCGACCAGCGGCGCGACGATCTCCAGGAGGCCGCGGCTCAGTGGAGTGAGGGCGTACTCCACGCGGGGCGGCACCTCCGCGTGCGCGGTCCTCGTCACCAGTCCGTCCTCGTGCAGCCGCCGCAGCGTGAGGGTGAGCATGCGCTGGGAGATGCCGGGGATCGCGCGCTGGAGGTCCGTGTAGCGCCGGGGTCCGTCGCGCAGGGTGACGACCACGAGCATCGTCCACTTGTCACCGACGCGGTCCAGGACCTTCCTGACGGTGTCCGCGTGCTCGGTCGGCAGGTAGGAGCAGGGCCCCAGGAGCCGGTCGTCGGTCGGTCGGGCTGTGTCCACTGAGCACATCTCCCTTCGTGGCGAACACGGATGTGCCTTTTGTACACCCTTCCTTACCGGTCCATCATGGCGTTACGCACAAGTAGTAGGAATTGGAGCCAGCCCATGTCGAAAGTGATCGCCGTCCTCGGAGCCGGTACCGGCCTCGGCGTGTCCGTGGCCCGGCGCTTCGGGCGCGAGGGCTTCCGGGTCGCCCTGGTCGCGCGCCGCCGGGACCGTCTCGACGCGCTCGTCGAGAGCCTCGCGGGCGAGGGCGTCGAGGCGGCCGCCTTCTCGGCCGACCTGTCCGAGCCCGCCGAGGTGCCCGCGCTGGTCGCGGCCGTTCGCGACCGCTTCGACCGGATCGACGTGGTCGAGTACGGGCCGATCGGCGGCGCCATGCCCTTCACCCCGGCCGCCGAACTGGACGCGGCCACCCTGGAGGGACTCTCGCGCCTGCTGCTGCTCACCCCCGTGGAGGTCTTCCGGGCCGTGCTGCCGGAGATGACCGAGCGCGGGGACGGGGCCCTCCTGATGACCACCGGGTACTCGGCGGTTCGGCCGATGCCCCACCTCAGCGGTGTCGGTCCGGTGATGGCGGCCGCCCGCAACTACCTGTACTCCCTGAACGGTGAGCTCGACGGGACCGGCGTCTACGCGGGGACGCTGTCCGTCAGGGCCGGTATCGCCCGCAGCGAGATGATCGAGGGCCAGATGGGCGGGACGGCGGCTGGCTCCGCGCTGCTCGACGCGTTCCCGGTCGTCGATCCGGACGAACTCGCGGAGCACTACTGGGACATGTACACCGAACGGGGCGGGGTCGAGCGGATCCACCCCGAGGCGCCGGCCCCGGAGCTCCTCGTCGGGTAGCCGCCCCCGTCGGAGGTCAACCGCCCGTCACGAGCATCCACGAGGTACGTCCTCAGGGCGTACCTCGTGGATCATTCCTCCCACCTGTCGCCCGCCACCACCCTCAACGGACGCCTTCGGCGCGGTGTCCTCGCGTTTTCGCCACGCCGCGCCGATGAGGCTCGGGCAGCCGGAACCCGGCCGGGCCCCCGTGTGCGAGGCCGCGGAGCTCGCGAAGCAGCGCACAGTAGGGGAGAGTGCCGCTCGCATCGGTGGCGGCTCCACCATCACCGGCGAAAGCATCCACGGAAACCGCCCTAGTCGGAGCCTTGCTCCCCGGGAGCGGCGAGGATGTGCTCGGCCATGAGGCGCTCGGCCTCGGTCCCGTCCCCCTGCGCGAAGGCGCCGAGCATCCGCCCGTGCGCGTCGAGGTACAGGCTGACCCTGGCCGGGTCCTTCCACCGCGAGACGGTCTCCAGGATGGGGTTGTTGCGCCGGAGCGAGCGGACGTGCCCGCCCAGGAACGCGGGACCGCCGATGTCCGCGACCATCTGGTGGAACAGGCGGCTGTCCTGGGCCAGATCCTGTGATGCACCGGAGTCACGCGCGGCGACCATGCGGTCGTGCACCTCCGTGAGCTCGGCCAGCTGGGCGTCGGTGATCCGCTGGGCCGCCAGCCGCGCGCTCAGACCCTCGACCGCCGCGCGCAGCTGTCGGAGTTCCTCGGCCGCTTCGACGCCGAGCGCGGAGACGGTGGCGCCGTGGTGCGCGCGGTAGGTGACCAGGCCGTCGCTCTCCAGACGGCGCAGCGCCTCGCGCACGGGGGTGATGGAGACCCCGAGGCGGGTGGCGACCTCGTCCTGGTTCACGGAGGCACCGGGGGGATGGACCCCGTTCACGATCTCGTGTCGCAGCGTCTCGTGGACGTACTCGGCCTTGCTCGTCGGGGGACGACCGGTACGCGGAAGCCCCGCCGTCTCCCCGCTACCAGAGGCGGACAAGAGCGGACCTCCCCGTCGACGCGATGTTCATGGAACCAAGCTTAGGGGGCCGGTGCCGGTGTCCCGCAGGGGCTGACGGGACCTCAGGGGTGTGGTGGTTCACAAGGACCCCCTTGCGCCTACTTATATATCTTATAAGTTGTTTGTTATGAGATCACTGAGCAACCTGAAGGTCGTCGACGCGGCCACGCTCTTCGCCGGTCCGATGGCCGCCACCTACCTGGGCGACTTCGGGGCCGACGTCGTCAAGGTCGAGCACCCCCGTCGCGGCGACCCCGCCCGGGGCCACGGGCCCACCAAGGACGGGGTCGGGCTCTGGTGGAAGATGCTGGCCCGCAACAAGCGCACGACCACGCTCGACCTGTCCCAGCCCGAGGGGCAGGAGGTCGCGCTGCGTTTGCTGGACGAGGCCGACGTCCTCATCGAGAACTTCCGACCCGGCACCCTCGAACGCTGGAACCTCTCCCCTGAGACGCTCCTCGAACGCAACCCCCGGCTCATCATCGCCCGCGTCACCGGGTTCGGGCAGAAGGGGCCGATGGCCCACCGTCCCGGCTTCGGGACCCTCGCCGAGGCCATGAGCGGCTTCGCCTCCATGACCGGACAGCCGGACGGACCCCCCACGCTCCCGCCCCTGGCCCTGGCCGACGGGATCGCGGCGCTGGCCGTGGCCTACGCCGTCATGGTCGCCGTGCACAACCGGGAGGAGACCGGTAGGGGGCAGGTGATCGACCTGGCCATCATCGAGCCCATCCTCACGGTCCTCGGCCCCCAGCTCACCGCCTACCACGCGACCGGAGCGATCCCGGAGCGGACCGGCAACCGGTCCACCAGCAACGCCCCCCGCAACACCTACCGGACCCGGGACGGTCGCTGGCTGGCGATCTCCACGAGCGCCCAGTCCATCGCCGAACGGGTGATGCGCCTGGTGGGGCGCGAGGACCTGGTGGACGAGCCCTGGTTCGCCTCCGGCCGCACCCGCTACGAGCACGCCGACGAACTCGACGAGGCCGTGGGTTCCTGGATCGCCGCGCGCGACGCGGACGAGGTGATCGAGGAGTTCGACCGGGCACAGGCGGCCATCGCGCCGATCTACGACGCGTCCGACATCGCCACCGACCCGCAGTACCGGGCCCTGGAGACGATCGTGCACGTGCCGGACGACGAGCTCGGGAGCGTGGCGATCCAGAACGTGCCCTTCCGGATGTCCGAGAGTCCCGGCGAGATCCGCTGGGTGGGACCGCCCAAGGGCCGCCACACCGACGAGGTGCTGGCGGAACTCGGCTACTCCGAGGCTGCCCGGTCCGGGCTGCGCGAAGCGGGGGTCATCTGATGAGCGCCGTCCAGGCGCCCCTGGTCACCTGGCTCTACGTGCCCGGCGACCGGCCCGAGCGCTTCTCCAAGGCGATCGCCTCCGGGGCGGACGCGGTGATCCTGGACCTGGAGGACGCCGTCCTGCCCTCGGCCAAGGACACGGCCCGGCGCCACGTACGGGACTTCCTCGACGCCCGCCACGCGGAGTCGGTCGACGACGGGGTACGGGTGCACGTCCGCGTCAACGCGCCGCACACCGAGTGGTTCGCGCTCGACGCCGCCGCCGTGGCGGCCGGGGGTGCGGACGGGGTGCGGGTGCCCAAGATCGAGTCGGCGGAGGACGTGGACCTCGTCGTCGGCGCCGTCGGTGAGGGCGTGCCCGTGGACTGCCTCCTGGAGTCCGCGCGGGGTGTGGAGAACGCCTCGGAGATCGCGGCACACCCCGCCGTGCGGTCGCTGGCCCTGGGTGAGGCGGACCTGACCGCCGAGCTGGGGCTCCGGGGGGACGAGGCCTTCTCCTGGCTGCGGACCCGCATCGTCGTCGCCTCGGCCGCCGCGGGGCTGGCGGCGCCGGGGATGGCGGCCTACATCGACGTCAGGGACACGGAGGGTCTGTACCGCTCCTGCCTGCGCGGGCGCGACACCGGACTCTTCGGCCGGTCCGCGATCCACCCCCGCCAGGTGCCGGTGATCCGCCGCGCCTTCACCCCCTCTGAGGAGGAGGTGTCCCGTGCCCGCCAGATCGCGGAGGCGGCCGAGGGCGCGTCCGCGGAGTCGGTCCGTGGGGGCGGCGCGATCGCCCTGGCCGACGGCCGCTTCATCGACGCGCCGGTGGTGACGGCGGCCCTGCGCACGCTCGCCCTGGCCCAGAGCATCGCCGAACGGGGGTCGGACTGAGGTCCGGCCTCCCACCCTGAGGCGGGCCGGTCCGTTCCCGTCCCGCCTCAGGGCCTCCGAGCCGCCCCGCCGGTCGAACGTGGCGGGGTGTCCGTCACGCGTGCCTGGGGCGTGCCCTGGGGCATGTGCGTGGTGTGACTGCTCCATTGCAGGTCAGGAGATTCCTGGCCAACGGTTGACGTTCGACGTAACCTGGGACACACTTCACACAGCGAACTTACACTTCACTGTTTGAAACGTTGTTTCGTCCAGGTGAAAAGTGTCGACACGTGGGCGAGGAGACCTCCCCACCGGGCCGACCGTTCGATTCCTCCGAGCGGTGCGCGCCACCGCCGGCGTACTCCGCGACGCCGTCCCCACATCACCGAGCTCGGGAGCCTCCCATGCCCTCTGCACTCTTGGCCCTGGCCGCCTTCATCGCGGTCATCATCGTCTGGAGCGCCGTCTTCAAGAGGAACATGGGCGAGGCCATGTTCCTCGGCTTCATCGCCACCTGCCTGTTCGCGGGAGGGGACTTCTTCGGAGCGATGGTCTCCGGTCTCGTGAACACCACCTCCAACGAGGTCATCTACGCCGCGCTGGCCTTCGTGTTCATGGCGTACATGATCGAGCGCACCGGCCTCATCAACAAGATCCTGGACATCCTCAACGCCGCCCTGGGGCGCCTGCGCGGCGGTCCCGCCTACGTGGACGTCGTGGCCTCCGGAGTGATGGGGGCGCTGTCGGGTTCCAACTCGGGCAACGTCGCCTCCACCGGTTCGGTCACCGGACCCTGGATGGTGCGCAACGGCTTCAGCCGGGCGCGCGCGGCCACGATCCTCGCGGGCAACGGCGGCATGGGCGCCGCCCTGCCGCCCAGCTCGTCCATGGTGATCATGCTCGGCTTCGCGGGCGCGGCGGTCTCGACCGGGGACATCTACCTCGCCCTGCTGGTCACGGGTCTGTACCAGGTCCTGCACCGGCTGGTGATGGCCTTCGTCTTCGTCCGGGTGGACGGCGTGCGAGTGGCCGAGGACCAGGCCCGGCTGCCGTTCGGCCGGGTGTGGCGCGCCGGTTGGCCCGCCACCCTCATCTACCTCGGGGCCCTCATCCCGATCGCGGTGACCACCGGTCCGCTCTCGGACTACCTGGGCTCGCCGGACCGCCTCGGGGACGCGCTCGGGGACATCTCGCTCATCACGTGGATCCCGATCCTGATCATCCTCATCGCCGCCATCGTCGGCCGCCGTGAGCTGCCGGGGAGCGCGCGCCAGTGGTACGACTTCGTGCTCGCGGCGATGCCGCGCCTGGGCACGATCGGGGCGCTGCTGATCTTCGCGATGGCCGCCAGCGGTGTGCTCGCGGACCTCGGCCTGGCCGAGGACGTCGAGCAGGTGCTGGGCTACTTCAACGCCGGGCCCTTCCTCATGGTGGCGCTGACCGTCCTCCTGGTCGCGATCGTCTCGATCCCGCTGACCTCCACCGCCGCGCTGACCGCCGTGGGCCAGGTGTCCTTCCTCAGCCTCGTCGCCGTCGGAGTGGATCCGGTGATCGCGCTGGTCGTGCCGCTGGTGGCCGCCTCCACCGAGGGGTCCTCCCCGCCCTCCGCGCCGATCTTCATCGCGTCGGGGATCGTGCAGGTCAAGGCGGAGAAGACCTTCGTGCCGCTGATCCTGTTCTACCTCGTGCCCATCATCCTCCTGGCCTGCCTCGTGGGCTGGGGCATCCTGCCCATCTTCGTCGTCTGATCCATCGCGGTCCCGGGCGGGCGGCACGGCCGCCCGCCCGAACAGAAAGGGGCACCTGATGTCCGAACGCAAACAGTCGCCGCGCCAGCTCGCGCTGAGCATCCTCCGGGTCCTCTTCGTCGCGACCTTCGCCGCGTTCTTCCTCGTCGCGATCCTCATGGTGCTGGGACAGCTGGTGGGGACCGTCCTGTCGCAGCCCGGGCTCGTCAGCGCGGCGTCCGACCACCTGCTGGTCCCCTCCGTGACCCTCGCGTCCACCTTCGGTGTCATCGCGTTCCTGGCCTCGTACCTCCAGAACGACGACGAGGAGACGCCGGCGGCCTGACCCTTCCGGTCTCCCGCCCTTCGGAGGCGGGGCCCGGCCCGAACCGGGCTGAGCCCCGCCTTCTCCTGTCGCTCAGGGTCACACGGCAAGCGCGAAGTGCCGCAAAAATTTCATGCATTGACAACAAGCTTCGCTAGGTGAAATGTTGGACTCGTCGCCGAACGCACCGGCGGCTCGCGCCCTCGAAAGGAATCCCATGACGGGACAGACCACACCCCTCCCCGAAGACCTGCACCGACGCCTGGGAGCGCTGCCCGCGGCCAACGTCGGTGACGTGCTCGACCGCCTGTACGTGGCCGAGGCCGCCATCTCGACCGTCTGGAAGGGCGCGAAGGTGGTGGGACCGGCCTTCACCGTGATGACCGCCGGGGGCGACAACAAGCTCATCCACGAGGCGATCGACACCGCCGCGCCCGGTGACGTGCTCGTGATCGACGGCCAGGCGGTCACGCACCGGGCCCTGCTCGGTGACCTCATGGGCAGGCGCGCCAAGGCCCGGGGGCTCGCCGGATTCGTCGTGGACGGCGCCATTCGCGACGCCGACGACCTCGGTGCCATCGGCTTCCCGACCTGGGCCCGGGCCGTCACCCCGGCCGGTCCCTACCGCAACGGCCCCGGCCTGCTCCAGGTCCCTGTCTCCGTGGGCCGCGTGGTGGTCAACCCCGGAGACGTGATCGTGGGTGACGACGACGGGGTCACCGTCATCCCCCGGCACCGTCTGGAGGAGATCGTCGCCGCCGCCGAGGGCAAGCACGCCAACGAGGAGGAGGCCCGGGCCAGGATCGCCGCCCTGTAGCATTTGCGGGACATCCAGCTCCACAGTCTGAGGGGTTCCGCAGTGGCCGCAGAGTCGTCGGGTCAGCCCACGGTACGCAGTGTGGAGCGTGCCCTTGACGTCCTGGAGGCCCTGGAACGCAGCGAGACCCCGCTGCGCCTGGTGGACCTGTGCCGCCTGGTGGACCTGCACCCGGCGACCGTGCTCCGGTCGCTGGCGGTACTCCAGCGCAGAGGTCTCGTGGTCGCGGAGAACCAGACCTACCGCCTGGGTGTGGCCGTGCTGCGCATGGCCCACGGGTTCCTGGTCAACGACCAGCTCACCCAGCAGGCCCGTCCCGTCATGCAGAGCCTGACCTCGGTCACCGGGCTGACCTCCTCCCTCTACGTGCGCAGCGGTTTCGAGCGCGTGCTCGCGGTGCGGGTCGACGGCAGCCCCCAGTTGCACTACCAGGTTCCGATCGGCCGCTGGTTCCCCCTCTACGTGGGGTCCGGCAAGGTCATCGCGGCCCACCTGCCCAAGGACGAGCGGGACGCCGTGGCGGCGATGTCGGAAGGCTGCACGAACGCCTCGGGGGAACTGCTCGACCCCGAGCGGGTGCGCCGGGAACTGGAGGACATCGACAGGGACGGCCACAGCCTGACCATCGGTGAGCGCGACGTCGCCGTCGCCGCCGCGGCCGTCGCCGTCACCGGCCCGACGGGGGAGCCGCTCGCCGCCCTCTCCGTCTCCGGGCCCTCCGAACACACCTCCCAGGACCGCCTGCGTCAGGCCGTCCCCGAACTCCGAAGAGCAGCCTCCGCCCTCAGCGGGCGGCACTCCCTCTCGTGATCCGGCCCCGCGCCTGACCCGTACCGGGAACGCCGCCCGCCGGACCACGGCGGAGCGGCGACCGGACGGAGCGGGCACACCCGTGCGCCGTACCGGACCGTCGTCGGCTCCCACACGACGAAAGGTCACCATGCGTATCACCGTCATCGGTCTCGGTGAGGCCGGAACCATCTACGCCACCGCGCTCACCGGGGCGGGCCACGAGGTCACCGGTTTCGACCCCGGCCCCGCGGACACCCCCGAGGGCGTCCGGCGCGCGGAGTCCGCCCACGAGGCCGTGGCCGGAGCGGAGATGGTCCTGGTGCTC
Organism: Nocardiopsis sp. NPDC058789; assembly: GCF_042745575.1. Lineage (NCBI taxonomy): Bacteria > Bacillati > Actinomycetota > Actinomycetes > Streptosporangiales > Nocardiopsidaceae > Nocardiopsis > Nocardiopsis sp. NPDC058789. The sequence continues at coordinate 38,171 of NZ_JBHYOW010000001.1, read as the reverse complement.
ACCTCCGCCTCCGTCGCCCCGGCCGTCGCGGACAGTGTGCTCGGGGCGCTCACCCCGGACACCGTCTACGCCGACCTCACCTCCGCCACCCCCGACGTCATGAGGTCGCTCAGCGAGAGGGTCCAGGCCACCGGGGCCCGGTTCGCCGACGTGGCCATCCTCGGCCCGATGACCATCGGGGGAGCCGCCACCGACCTCATCGCCAGTGGTCCGGGAGCCCCCGAGGTCGCCCGCGTGTGCGCGTCCCTGGGCGCCGAGGTGGAGGCCCTGCCCGGGGAGCCGGGGGAGGCCACGGCGCGCAAGCTCCTGCGCAGCTCCCTGATGAAGCCCCTCGCCTCGGTGGTGTGCGAGGCCGTCGTGGCGGGCAGGGCCGCCGGAGCGGAGGAGTGGGTGCGCGAGCAGATCGCCTCCCAGCTCACGGGCGGAGCGGAGCTGGTCGACCGCTTCCTCAGCGGGACCGTCAAGCACGCCTCCCGGCGCAGCGAGGAGGTGCGGGCCACCGCTGACTTCCTCGCCTCCCTCGGCGTCCCGAACGAGATGACGACCGCCTCGGAACTGACCCTGCGCAGGCTCGCCGTCAACGGCGTGCAGGGCTGACGGAGGTCGCCCCCGGCCAGTTCGACCGGGGGCGGTTCCGACGGTGCGGGCCGGGCCAGCCCTCCCCGGGCTCCGGGGCGGGCGCTCACGGAGGGGCGTTCCGATGTGCACGCGTCGCTGTCCTGGCCGTCCGGGAACGATACGTCGACGTCAGCGGGACGCCTCTACGCGTACGCGGTCGCTGTCCCGGTCGGTCAGGAACAGGGCCAGCAGCCGTCCCCGCTCCGCCACCTCCTCCCGGTCGTCCCGGGACAGCGGGCGGAGCGGGGTGACCACCACGGTGCCCTCCTCGGTGCGCCAGGTCGCGGAGACGCGGCCGTCCACGAGCACCACGCGTTCACCGGCCACCGACAGCCCCCGGTGCTCGTCGTCGATGAACCGGTTCCGGTAGTGGTAGCCGAGGACGGCGTTGTCGAAGGCGGGCAGGAAGCGCACGGGGGCCGCGGTGTCGGGGTCCGGTCGCGGCGCGTCGGGCAGGTCCAGCAGTTCCCGGCCGCGCTCGTCGCGGAAGGACACCAGCTCGTCCCGCACGGCGGCCACCGCCGCGGGGAGCCCGGCCAGCCCGCACCAGGAGCGCAGGTCGGTGGAGGTCGCGGGGCCGTAGGCGGCGAGGTAGCGGCGGACCAGGGCCCGACCGGCCGGGTCGGAGCCGTCGGCGGGGAGCGGATCGACCTCCTGACCGAGCCAGGAGGACAGCAGAACGTTGCGGACCCCGCCCCGGGTACGCCACAGCCCGCGCGGCGGGGCCTGCACGACCGGCAGCAGGGCCGAGACCAGCATCTCGCCCAGCGGCCGCCGCCCCGGCTCCGGCCAGCGGTGGGAGAGCGCTTCGACCAGTTCGGTCATGGTGCGCGGCTGGCCGTCGGACATCACGGCCAGCCCCGCCTCGGCCAGCTCGTCCAGGTCCACCCCGCGCAGGTCGTCCCGGTAGACCCCCATGACCTTCTGGCGCAGCATGGCGTCGAACCGGGACCGCCAGGCGAGGGCGTCCTCGGCGGTCACCAGGTGCACGGTGCGCCGCATGAGGTGGACCCGCACGACGCGTCGTTCGGTCAGCAGCTCGGACAGCGTGGCGGCCTCGAAGGCCCGCATCCGGGTCCAGAGCCCGACGAACGGTTCCTGGGGCTCCTGGGCCTGGAGCCCGCCCAGGTGGGAGACGGTCTCCAGCGCCGACCTCCCGGTCGGTTCGAGCAGCGCCTGCCGGGCCAGGGCGGCACGGTTGAGCGCCCGGTCGTCCAGCACGGTCGCGTTCTTCGTGGGCATGGTCTGTTCCCCTGTTCCTCTCGTACCCGGGAACCCTCCCAGGGGTCGAGGTCAGGTTCTGTCCTCCTTCGCCGGGGCGACCGGTGGCGCTCCTCACGGACCGGGCCGTCCCCACGTGCCGACCGCGTCGCGTTCCTCCGTGGTCGCCGCCAGGCCCCCGGTTCGGTGGGGGCCAGCGCCGTCCCGGCGCCGGTCGCCCCGGCGTCCCCCACCGGGCCGCGGTCCGTGGACAGGGCGGTCCGGGCGGTCTTCCCGGGGCGCGGTCAGGGGGCGTCGGCGCGCCCGTACCGGTCCAGGAGCAGCCGGGAGCGGGCCACGACCCCCTCCTGGGGCACCGGCACCGGCGGCGCTCCCTCGGCCAGGAAGCGCTCCGCGATCCCTGTCAGCTCGCGGTCGAGCTCCGCCGACGCCGCCGACCGGTCCGAGAGGGCGCGGGGCAGCCCCCGTGACCAGGCCGCCCAACGGGGCCGGTGGTAGCCGCCGACCAGCCCGGACCACAGCCGGGCGGCGTAGTCGTCGAGCACGGTGTCCTCGGTCGTGGTCCACACGGTGAGGATGCGGCGGGCGTTGTCCCGCAGGACCCGCCGCTCGTCGTCGTCCGTGGCCCACGCCTCCGCCCGGGCCTCCCAGGTCGCGTACCGGTACTCGGGACGGGTGGCCAGCAGCGCGTCGAGGTCGTCGAACACGCGCAGGAACCGCGCGACCCCCTCCTCCGGGACCTCACCGCGCCCCGCCGCCGCCTCCACCAGCTCCGCGTACCGGTGGTCGCAGACCCTGGACAGGACGGCCATGGCCACGTCGACGAGGTCGCCGCCGAGGGGGCCGTCCGCGAGTGCCGGGTGCCGCTCGGCCGCGCCCACCAGCGCCTCCCAGGCTCCGACGAGGTCCGCCCAGTCGTACCAGACCAGACCGGCGGCGTCCGTCCGGACGCGGTCGGGGAAAGCGAGGTCCGCGTAGCCGGGTCGCGCGGTCAGCACCCCGTTGAACTGCTCGGGGAAGATCCGCACGTCGGAAGCGCCGTAGACGGTGGCGTTCAGCCCCCGCCAGGCGGCGAGCAGGGCCGGGTCGGCGTCCGCTCCGTAGCGCCCCCGGACGAACCCGGGCAGCCAGTCCCGGCGCACGTCCTCCGTCCGGGTCCACGCCTGGTCGGCCACGAGGTGGAAGAAGGCGGGGTTGTTCCGGGTGCCCTCCATGGCCAGCCCGAGCCCGACGGGCCGGTTTCCCGTGGCCTTGGCCGCGTTGATCCCGTCCACGGCGCCCTGGAGGTCCCCGATCGGGTCGGTGCGGCCGCCGAAGTTGAGCAGCGCGCACCAGATCCAGGCCTTGGTGCCGAACGAGTCCAACCGGGACCACTGCGGGTCCTCCTCCGCCCACAGGTCCAGGACCAGCACCCGGTCGTCGGGGATCGCGTCCAGGAAGGCGTTCACCCGGGAGTCGGACCAGAAGTCCCGCTGGTACGAGAACGGCCAGGCCTGGAGGACCCACACCGCGTCCGGGTCGGCCCCGGTCAGGCCGTCCAGGGTGGCCCGGGCCACCGCACCGGGGAAGGCGGGGTCGGCGTCCACCGGCACCATCTCGATGAAGGGGTCGATCGCGTACAGGTGGTCGGTGCCCAGCAGGCGGGCCTGGACGCCCGCGACCTCCTCCGCCGCGCGCGCGTACAGGGGGTCGGCGGGGTCCAGGACGTGGGTCCGGAAGCCCTGCCAGTCGCGGGTGCGGGTCCGGCCCGGGGCGAGTTCGGCGGGGACGTGGCCGGTGAATCCGGGGAGCACCGGGGTCATGCCGAACGAGCGCTGGCGTTCGAGCACCCTCCGGGCCAGGTCCAGGTGGGCGTCGATCCACGAGGAGGGCATCGGGTCCGGGAAGCCGTCCAGGTTGCCCATGTACTGCCAGGGCAGGTAGCCGGGACCGCCCAGGAACCGCAGCACGGTGGACTCGTCCAGACCGAGCCCGGTGAGGGCCTCGCGCAGCACCGCCTCGTGGCCGAGCAGGGTGAGCGGCATGGTGACGCCGTGCAGCGCCATCCAGTCGGTCTCACGCTCCCAGTCGTCCCAGCCCCAGTAGGCGGACGTGTACCCCTGCGTGCAGAAGTTCAGGTAGTAGAGGTGCTCGGTCTCGGCGGTCCCCCGGGTGGGCGGGGCGTCAGGGAACTCCGTGACGGGCAGGGGCCGGGGGGTGTCCCAGCCGACCGCGACCGCGCAGACGGTCCGCAGGTAGGTGTGCACCCCGACGGCGGCGGCGAGGGCGTCGGTGGCGGCGACAGTGAGGACGCCCGCCTCGGCGCCGAACTCGAAGGACCTCTCCCGCGCGTCGAGTGACAGGAAGTGGACATCCGGATGGCCTCGGCCGAGAATCCTGGTGACCAACCCGGTCACCACTGAATCCCAAATTGGAGGATCTGTTGCTATAGCGGACATTTAGGTTATCCAAGTTGCGTCGTGAGAATTCAGTTACGTACAGTACATAATTGATCTGAGGCCGGACAAGCCTTGGGGTACCAGGCTCCGGTTCCGGCTTCGGGGTGGGGAGCGCGGTGTCGGATCCCGTGCGACCTGCGAATTCCGCGCCGGAGTTTCCTTCGTTGCCCGCCGTTCCGGGGGTTGGGAAGTCGGTTTCCCCAGGGCGCCCGGCACCCCCCGACAAAAAGGATCAACGGAGAATCAGGATGCCCCCCAAGGAAAAGGTTCTGCGCCCCGCCGCGTTCTCGCTGGCGGGCGCGGCGGCCGTGCTCACGCTCACGGCCTGCGCCGCCCTCTCCGGCGGTTCCGCCCAGGACAACACACCGGACGACGTCTCCACCGACATCAGTGACACGGAGGCCACCCTGACCCTGGCCTTCGCGGACGACCCTCCCACCCACGAACTGGTGGAGGGGTTCACGGCCATGTACCCCAACGTGAACATCGAGCTCCAGCAGACCCAGTTCACGGACTACGTGAAGACCATCAGCCTGTCGATGACCTCGGACGACGCCCCCGACATCGCCCAGTACAACCCCGGCGCGATGCGCTCGCTCATCCCCGGCGGCCACATCCTCAACCTCGACCCCTACGCCGAGGCCTACGCCTGGGACGAGACCTTTCCGGAGGCGACCCTGGAGCCGCTCCAGTCCAACGAGGAGGCCACCGAGTTCGCCACGGGCAGCCTCTACGCGGCACCCGGAGCCCTCTCCGTCCTGGGCGTCTTCCACAACACCGAGGTCATGGAGGAGGCCGGGGTCCCCGAACCGCCCGCCACCCTGGAGGACTTCGAGGCCGCCCTCGAACTCGCCCACCAGGCCGACATCGCCCCCATGAGCGTGGGCGGCCTCGAAGTGGGCGGCTTCCAGATCTGGAACGCCCTGCTCAACGGCCTCGGAGACCGCGACGACTACAAGGACTGGGTGTACGGAGCGGAGGGCGCCACGATCGAGACCGAGGCGGCGGCCGAGGCCACCGAGACCTTCCACCGCTGGGTCGAGGCGGGGTACGTCCCCGAGAGCGCCAACGCGACCTCGGACAACGACGCCCGCGCCGAGTTCGTCGACGGCGACAGCATGTTCCTGGTGACCGGGAACTGGGCCGCCTTCGAACTGGAGGCGGAGATGGGCGACGACGTGGGCTTCCTGCTCATGCCGGGGACCGCCGTCGACCAGGCCCCGGTCGCCTCCGGCGGCAGCGTCGCCTACGCCGTCTCCTCCCACACCGAGCACCCGGACGTGGCCGCCGCGTTCCTCAACTACCTCAGCAGCGTGGAGGCGGCCGAGATCCAGCTGGCCACCGGCTTCATGCCCGTCGACACCCAGGCACCGACCGAGAGCTACGGCCTGCTGAACGAGGTCAACTTCGGCTTTTCGACGGTCGCTGACAACGAGGGGATCGTCCCGTTCCCCGACCACGCCGCACCCGGCATGATCGACCAGCTCACCCCCGGGATCCAGGGGCTCATCTCGGGGAGCGCCACCCCGGAGGAGTTCCTCGCCTCCTTGCAGGCCGAATGGGAAAGCCACCATGAGTGACGGCGCGCCAGCGCACCCGCACACCACGCCCGCCCCCGCGCCGACCCACGGTGCCGGGGGCGGGCGCCCGCGTCGGTGGCGGCGGGTCCGGACCGGGCTCAGGGGCTGGCTCTACCTCCTGCCCGCCCTGGCCGTCTACGGCGGCTTCGCCATCTACCCGGCCCTGAGCACCTTCTCCTTCTCCTTCCTGGACTGGGACGGCGTCCAGCCGCCGACCTGGGCCGGAGTGGAGAACTACACGCGGGTCGTCACGGACCCGCTCCTGGCCGGGGCGATCGGCAACGGGCTCGTGCTCATCGTCTTCTTCTCCTTCGTCCCCATCGCGGTGGGTTTGCTCATGACCGGGCTGCTCACCGCCCGGGGCGGCCGGGGGACCACCTTCTACCGGACGGTCTACTTCCTGCCCCAGGTGCTGCCCCTGGTGGCGGTGGGCACCACCTGGCGCTGGCTCTACAGCGGCGACGGCGCCGTCAACGAGTTCCTGGGAGCGGTGGGCCTGGGCGGTCTGACCCGCTCCTGGCTGGCCGACTACCACTTCGCGCTGATCGCCCTCGGCCTGATCGGCACGTGGTGCATGAGCGGCCTCTGCATGGTCCTGTTCATGAGCGGTGCCCAGAAGATCGACCCCGCGCTGCACGAGGCCGCCGCCCTCGACGGGGCCGGACGGATGCGCCGGTTCCGCCACGTCACGCTGCCCGGGCTCCGCAAGGAGATCAGCATCGCGGGCGTCATCACCACCATCGCCGCGCTGGCCAGCTTCGACCTCGTGTACGTCACCACCAACGGCGGCCCCGCCGGACAGACCAACGTCCCGGCGCTGCTCGTCTACCGGCTCGCCTTCAACGAGGGAGACATCGGCGCCGCCAGTGCGCTCGCCGTGGTCCTGACCCTGCTGGTCGTCGCCCTGGTCAGCGTCATCCGACTGCTCGCGAGGGAGAAGTGATGCGTCAAGACGTCCCCGTCTCGGTCCTGCGCCACAGCGTGCTGGCGCTGATCGCCGTGCTGGTGCTGTTCCCCTTCCTCGGGATCGTTCTGGCCGCCCTCCACCCCACCGGGAGCGCGGTCGGCGGCCTGAGTGTGCCGCAGCAGTGGTCGTGGGAGAACTTCCGGCTGGCCTGGGAGGCGGGGCGCTTCGACCAGCTGACCAGGTCCGGCTTCGTCATCGCCGTGTGCGTCGTGCCGCTGACGGTCTGCTTCGCGACCCTGGCCGGGTACGCGCTCTCGATCCTCGGCGTGTGGGGCGGCCGGGTGCTCTCCCTGGGCTTCGTCCTGGGCCTCACGCTTCCGGTGGAACTGCTGGTCATCGCCCTGTACCTCAACCTGCGGGAGGTGGGGCTGACCAACACCTACACGGGGGTGGTCCTGGCCGAGGTCGCCCTGTTCCTGCCGTTCGGCGTGTACTGGATGCAGTCCCACTTCGCCGGGGTCCCCAGGGAACTGGTGGAGGCGGCGCGGGTGGACGGCGCCCGCGACAGCGTCGTGCTCGCCCGGGTGCTGCTCCCGATCTCGTGGCCCGCCGTCACCACGCTGTCTGTGCTGGTGTTCATGTGGTCGTGGAACCAGTTCCTGCTCATCCTCGTGATGATGCAGACCCCGGCCCTGCGCACCGCGCCCACGGGCCTGGGACTGTTCGTCGGCCAGTACGGGACCGACATCCCCCTGCTCTCGGCGGCCAGCCTGATCGTGATCGCTCCCATCGTGGTCGTCTACCTGGCCTTCCAGCGCAGCTTCGTCAACGGCATCACGCGGGGCGCCGTGAAGGGGTGAGAAAGGGTGACGGCGGGGCGGAGGTCCCACCTCCGCCCCGCCGTCACGCCGACTCCGCTAGCTGGCTTCCCGGCCCGCGGCCCGGACCGCGAGGCCGACCGCGCCCATGACGGTCAGCAGGACGGCCAGCCCGCCCCACACCATCGGCTGGGTGACCAGCATGTCCCCGGACGCCTGCCCCGGGGTTCGTCCGCCGTCGCGGCCGGTCACCGTGACAAGCAGCAGGACGACCACGCCGACGGCGGCCAGGAGGCGGCCGCAGAGCCGGGCCGGACCGGCGAGCGCCGGACCCCGGGTGAGGTCGGCGCGGGTGAGACGCTCCTCCGGGCGCAGCGGGGCGAGCAGCCGGGCCAGGAACAGCAGGGCCACGGGGAGCTGGAGCGCCCAGACGAAGGTGCGGAACGCTCCGTCGAACCACACGTTCGTGCCGTACAGCAGGGTGTGCCACACGCTCAGCACGTAGACGACGATGACGAAGCGGTGCAGGACACGCCACAGCCGGGACCCGGTCCAGGCGCGCACGTAGAACGACAGGCTGAGCGGGATCGCCAGGTAGAGGGCGATCAGACCCAGCAGGATGGCGACCTGGCCGGTCCCCGTGGAGTAACCGCCCGGCACGAACACGTCGACGAACGCCGAGAACAGGAGCGGGAACGCGCCGAGGCCGTCGGCGTTCTCCCGGAGGAGTTCGAGGAAGAACGCGAGGGCGTGGCCGAACATCAGCCCGATGGTGGTGACGCTGGTGACCCGGTGCCAGCGCTCCAGCCGGGAGAGGTTGACGGGCGACGAGGGCAGCGGCCTGGTGGCGCGCAGCAGGCCGAGCATCACGGTGATCCACGCCCACAGCAGCGCGGACCAGCCGAAGGCCTGGCAGGCCCAGTACAGCCAGTACCGCTGGGCGTCGGCGAGGTGGGGCATCACCTCCAGCGTCCGCGAGGTTCCGCCCTCGACGCGCAGGTACAGGACCACGAACATCACGAAGGTCACGGCGAGGGCGGCGGTCGCGTCGAAGAGCAGGTGACGCAGGTCGGATCTGAGGGTGCGGCGGTCGAGCCGGGGTCTTCTCCCGGCGCCGGCGGAGCGTTCGGGGGACGGGGAGGGGTTCATGTGGGGTCTCCCAGAGGGGGTGGGGGGACGGGACGACGCCGCGGCGTGCGAGGGGTTTCCCCACGGCGATCACAGTGAACCGGAGCGGTCCGTCCGCCGTCCATCCCCCTGGGAGCGGTCCGACGCACGGACGCCGACGGGCCCCTTCCGTGTGGGAGGGGCCCGTCGGTGCGCGTCGGCGAATCCGGTACCGGCGGTCAGCCCGCCGGGGACGGCTCCTCCGCCTGGGTGGCCACGTGGTGCCCGGACGAGGAGGTGTCGGGTTCGGTGCGCAGGTCACGCAGGAAGCTGACCACCACGCCCACGATGACCACGAGGAAGGGCGCCGAGGCCACGATCACCGTCTGCTGGAGGGCGTTGAGGCCCCCGGAGAGCAGCAGGATGATCGCCAGGGCACCGGTCACCGCGCCCCACAGCAGCAGGATCGGCGTGCGGGGCCGGATGGACCCGTGGGTGGTGAGCATGCCCAGCACGTACGTGTTGGCGTCGGCCCCGGAGACGAAGAAGAGCACCGCCAGGATCACCACCAGCGTCGCCGTCACCATGGGCAGCGGGAACTCGGCCAGGGTGACGAAGAAGGCGCTGTTCAGGTCCGCCGCTGTGGCCCCGGCGATGTCCGTGCCGTGGTTCAGGTCCAGGTCGATGGCCGCGCCGCCGAACACGGAGAACCACGCGAAGAAGGCGAGGCTGGGCATCCCGAGGACGACCAGGATGAACTGGCGGATCGTGCGGCCGCGCGAGATGCGGGCCAGGAACACACCGACGAAGGCGCCCCAGGACACCCACCAGGCCATCATGAAGTAGGTCCACATCTGGAGCCAGTCGGTGTCACCGAAGGCCGGGCCACGCAGGCTCATCAGCAGGAACTCGCCGCCGTACTGGCCCAGGGACTCCAGGAAGAGCGAGACGAGGAAGGCCGTCGGGCCCAGGAACAGCACGAAGACGAAGAGCACCGAGGCCACCGACAGGTTGATCTCGCTGGTGTAGCGGATGCCCCGCTTGACGCCCGAGGCCGCCGAGAGGCTGAAGAGCACCGTGACCACGACCACGATGACGACCTGGGTGGTGGCTCCGGTGGGCGTGCCCAGGATGCGGTTCAGGCCGTTGTCGATCTGGAGCGCGCCCAGCCCGAGCGAGGTGGTGGTGCCGAACAGGGTCGCGAAGACCGTGAAGACGTCGATGGCCTTGCCCGCCGGGCCGTCGGCGTGCCGTCCCAGCAGCGGCCGGAACAGCGCGCTGACCAGGCCGGGCCGCTGCTTGCGGTACATCGAGTAGCCCAGGGCCAGGCCGAAGACCGCGAAGATGGCCCAGGCGTGCAGGCCCCAGTCGTAGAAGGAGTACTGGAGCGCGAGGACGGCGGCCTGGGGGGTTCCCGGCTCTGCCAGGTCGTGCGGGGGAGCCGCGAAGTGCGAGATCGGCTCGGCGATGCCGTAGGAGACCAGGCCGATGCCCATGACCGCGCAGAGGATCATGGCGATCCAGGTGTGCGTGGCGAACTCGGGGCGGTCCTCGTCGGCGCCCAGCCGGACGCGGCCGTAGCGGCTGAGGGCCAGCCAGACCAGGAGCCCGATCAGGAGGAGGGGGAGCAGCAGGTACGCCCAGCCGAAGCTGGAGGTGATCCCGTTCAGGGCGGTGTTCATCGTGGACATCTGGTGTTCCGGAGCGACCACGCCCCAGACCACGAACAGGGCGGAGATCGCGAGGGAGGCCCAGAAGACCACCCCGACGGTTCTTCGCCCGGCCGGAGCGTCATTCATGTGTCGACACCTTTCGAGCGATCCGCGCCGCGGTCACGGGGGACACACGGGGTGGGGCGTCGCACGGCGGTGGGCAGTGGAGTACGACCGTTCTGGGGTCGAGTGGACGTCGCACGGGAGTGGACCGCCTGTTCGTCGGTGGAAGATCGGAACCCGGAGGACCGTCCCGGAGCGCGCATGGCGACGGGCGCCCTTCGACGCCGAACGGAACAGCGGGACGGTCGGTGTCGAGGCGAGTGGGACGGAGTCCGGGAGAACGAGAACAGCGTCGCGAAGGGTCCGCGACGCGGGTGCCGGTGGCGGCCACGGCTGGGACGGCCCCTGACCGAGTCAGCGCCCGGCGAGGTCGACAGCACGGCTGCGCACTGACTCGAAAGGCCTTCGCGCAGCTCCGGACCGGAGTGCGGACCGGCCACCGCTCGTGGTCCGACCTTCGCGTACCGACCTCGTTGGGCGGTGTGAGAGCGGTCGAGCCCCACGGGGCCGAAGAGCTGGAAAAGGCCTCCGGACGAGCGTACTCGCATGTGGGAGCGGGGACGCCACCCCGGTGGCGCGGAGCTCGGGGCCGACACGGGGGCGGGGAGGGAGCGGACGACGGCCCGTCCGGAGTCAGGAGGAGGCGGGGCGCGTCCTCCGGCGTCGACCACGGCCGACCACGCGGGTGGGGTGTCGGACCTACCGGCGGGGGCCGGGGAGACCGGGCGTCGGTGGGACCGGGGGAGGGCGCCAGGCCCTGCCCCTCGGGCGTTCGGGGGAGAAGGGGTCCGGCGTGGCGCCGCGTGGCGGGGGCGCCACGCCGCGCCCACCGGAGGGTGTGCTCGGGCCCCGGAGCGGTGCGCGCCACGGCCCCGGGACGGGTCGGGACGTGACCGTCTCCGGGGCCGTGGACGGGAGTGGAACCGGGGTTCGTTACTCCGCTCGGCTACGCGCGGGTGCGTCGTGTCACACCGCCGCGCAGCACCGCGCGCACGCCCCGCTCGGGCTCGGCCAGCAGGGAGAGGTCGGAGAGCGGGTCACCGTCGACGACGACCAGGTCGGCGCGGGCCCCCGTGCGCAGGGTGCCGACCTCGCCCTCCAGCCCGAGCAGCGCGGCCGCCTCGCTGGTGGCCGAACGCACCACGTCGGCCGCGGGCTGGACCTCGCCGCGAATGGCGAACTCGGCGCTCTGGTGCGACTGCATGCCGCCGAGCAGGTCCGTGCCGAACACCAGGCGCACGCCGCCCTCGTGCGCCATCCGCAGGGCCTCCAGCCCCTTGTGGAGCACCGTGTCCACCTTGGCCTGGCTCTCGGCGGGAAGTCCGTTGCGCGCGCCCTGGCGCGAGAGCTCGCGGTAGGTGACCAGGGTCGGCACCAGGAACGCCCCGTGCTCCACGAACAGTTCGACGCTGCTCTGGTCGATGAGGTTGCCGTGCTCGATGCAGCGCACACCCAGGCGCAGGCCGCGGTTGACAGCCCGCGCGGTGTAGGCGTGCCCGGTGACGTACCGGTTGGCGGCCTCGGCCTCCTCGACGACCGCCCGCAGCTCGTCCTCCGAGGACTGGGTGGAGTCGATCCGGTCGGTGGGGGAGGCCACTCCGCCCGAGAGCATCACCTTGACGTGGTGGGCGCCGGTGCGGAGCTGTTCGCGCGCGGCCTTGCGGAACTCGACGGGTCCGTCGCAGACCAGGCCCGCGCCGGGGCAGCACCCGTGCTGGTCCGTGCCGTGTCGCCCGCGCGGCCGGAAGTCGCCGTGCCCTCCGGTCTGGGAGAGCGCCTTGCCACCGAACACGAGGCGGGGGCCGTCCACGAGCCCGTCGTCCACGGCCTCGGCCAGACCCCAGTCGGCGCCGCCCACGTCGCGCACCGTGGTGAAGCCGCGGCCGAGCATGTCGGACAGGGACCTGGCGGCGAAGGCCGCGACGTAGGAGGGGGAGTGGTCACCGACCGCACCGAGGTCGGCGCTGAGCGCGGTGACGTGCACGTGGGCGTCGATGAGGCCGGGCATGAGGGTGGCCCCGCCGAGGTCGACCGTCTCCGCGCGGTCGGTGACGGAGACCGGCACCTCGCCCGTGCCGCGCGCCGCGATGACGCCGTCCTCGACGAGCAGCCAGGACCCGGGGGTCCGGGTACCGGTCTCGGGGTCGAGCAGGGCCGTGTTCGTGTAGGCGGTGGGCCGGGGGCCGTCGGTCACGGGGAACCTCCAGGGTCGGGTGCGCGGTCCGTCGCGGGGCGATCCGCCGCGACCAGATGCAATATACGTTGCAACGGGCCTCGGATGTCGAGCGGGGGTGGTATCGCTGGATGGGCGCGACCCGGGTGGTCCGGACCGCTCGAACGGAGGAGGACCGATGGCGGACTGGATCGAGGAGACGCTCGCGCGGGGGCGCCTGGGCAGGGCCAGCGAGAGGGTCCTGCACGTCCTGCGGGACGAACCCCGGTTCGCCTCCTACGCGACCGCCGCCGAGGTGGCCGCCAGGGCCGAGGTCAACGTCGCCACCGTGGTCCGCGCGGCCCAGCAGCTCGGCTTCACCGGGTGGCCCGCCCTGCGCGTCGAGCTGCGTTCGCGGTACCTGGCCTCGCTCAGTGCGGGGGAGGTGCTGGCCGAGCACGCGGGCTCCGACACCGACCCGGTGCGCGCGGCGGTGCGCTCGGACCGGGAGAACCTGCGGCTGCTGGAGCGGACGCTCGAACCCGAGCGGGTGCGGGCCGTGGCCGCCGCCATCCACGGAGCACGGAACACCCTGGTCCTGGGCTCGGGCACCTTCGCGGCCCCGGGTGTGCAGCTCTCCCACGCCGCCGGGATCATGGGCTACGAGGTGCGCCTCCACGACTCCGGGGGGACCGCGCTGGTCAACGCCCTGGCCCGGATGGGAGAGGGCGACCTGCTCGTGGTCTGTGACCTGTGGATGCTCCCGGTCGGGCTGCGCCGCGCGGTGGAGATCGCCGCCGAGGAGTCGGTGGCGATCGCCCTCATCACCGACCGGCGGGACTCGCCCCTGGGGGTGCTCGCCGACCACGTCGTGGCCGTGCCCAGTGAGGGGGTGGGCATGTTCCCGTCCCTGACGGCGGCGATGACGGTCGTGCACGCGGTGCTGGCGGAACTGGCCAGGATCGGGGGTGACGCGGCGCTGGAGTCGGTCAGGCGGGCCGAGGAGTTCTGGCGGCGAGCCGACCTCTTCTAGGTGATCTGGGTCACACCACGTGCAACAAGCATTGCATTCGGGACATCGTTGCTGGTTACATCGGGCTTCACCCGCCGTTCACCCCATCGTGTCCCCTCCTGAGGCAGCTCATGCAAACGACCCACCTGGTCCTCATCACCACCTATCTGCTGGTGATGGTCGGGATCGGCCTGTACTACTCCCGCTCCTCCAAGGTCCGCACCGGTGAGGACTTCCTCTTCGCCGGGCGGAGCCTGTCCACACCCGTCATGATCGCGACGCTCATCGTGACCTGGGTCGGCTCGGGCACGATCATCGGTGGCGCGAACTTCGCCTACAACTACGGCCCCATGGCCGGAATGATCTTCTTCGCCGGAACGCCGCTGGGCATCCTGGTGCTGCTGTTCGCCGCGCGCCGCATCCGCAGGGCGGCCCGGCACACCGTGCCCGAACTGCTCGAGGCCCGCTTCGGCAGCGGAGTGCGCACCGTGGCGGCGGTGGTCACCACCATCGCCTACGTCGGTCTGGTCGCCTCGCAGTTCGTCGGCGGCGGCTACGTCCTCTCCCTGATCACACCGCTCACCACGACCCAGGGCGCGCTGATCGTCGCCGCCGTCGTGACGATCCTGACCGTCACCGGCGGTCTGTTCTCCGTCGCCTACACCGACTTCGTCTCGGCCATCCTCGTCTTCGGCGCGCTGATCGTGGCGGTACCGCTGATCCTGGTCGCGGTCGGCGGCCTTCCGGTCTACTGGGAGGGGCTGCCCGAGGCGGCCCGCACCCCCAGCGGCGGCCTCAGCCCGCTCCAGCTGCTCGGCTACTTCCTCCCGCTCTTCCTGCTCCTGCTGGCCGACCAGAACCTCTACCAGCGGCTGGCCGCGGCCAAGGACGAGCGCGCCGCGCGCAACTCCACGCTGGGCATGCTCATCGCGAGCTTCTTCGTGTTCGTCCCCGTCATCATGCTGGCCACCTCCGCGGCCGTGCTCATGCCCGGGATCAACGGCGACGAGTCGGTCCTGCGCCTGGCCACCGACGGCCACCTGCCCACGCTCATCGGCGGGCTGCTGCTGGCCGGTGCCGTCGCGTTCGTCGTCACCACGGGTTCGTCGTTCATGCTCTCCGGCGCCTCCAACATCGCCTTCGACCTGTTCGCCAGGTTCAGCGGGGGCAAGGTGGGCGAACGGGGCACCCTGGTCGTGCAGCGCCTGTCCGTCGTCGCCATCGCCCTGGTCGCGGTCGCCCTGGGCCTGTACTTCCCGACCGTCCTCGACCTCCAGATGTACTCGTACACGATCTACGGCGCGGCGATCACCCCCGCCGTGCTGGCGGTCCTGTTCTGGAAGCGCGCCACCACGGCGGGCGCCGTGGCCGCCCTGATCACGGGTACCGGCGTCACCATCGGTTGGGAGATCGCCGGAGCCCCGGGCGGCTTCAACGGTGTGATCGTCGCGCTGCCCGCCGCCGTCCTGGCCCTCGTGGTCGCGAGCCTGCTCACCAAGGCGCCCGACCGCCGGACCCTGGAGGCGGCGGGCGTGGACTGACGCCGAGAGGTACGCACGCGGGCGACGCGCCGCCGGGGGATCCCCCGGCGGCGCGTCGCCGTCTTCCCGGCGGGCCACCCGAGGGCGCCGCCCCGGGTGTCCCGCCCCCGGCCTCACACCGCGCAGGCCTCCTCGTCGGCCGCGCGGTCGAAGGTGTGGTCGGGCGTGATCCGGGCCGAGTCGGGGACCTCGGGCAGGTCGTCGAACAGCTCGGGGTGGTCCTCCTGGACCGCGAGGACGAACGAAGGGTCCACCACCGAGTCGACGTCGATGTCGGCCCCGGTGACACCCTGCTCCGACAGGAGCCGGGAGACGGTGTCCAGCGCCAGGTAGTTGCAGGCGGAGAAGCGGCCGTCCAGCTGGGCGAGGTTGTGCTCCATGGCGGCCCGGGCGATGTCGGGATCGGTGCCGGTCAACCAGCGTGTGGCGGAGTCGGCCGCGTCCTCCGGGTGGTGCCGGATCCACTGGTCGGACTCGGCGCGGCGGTCAGGAACGCCCGAACCGTCTCCCCGTTCCCCGCCAGGTACTCCGGCGTGGTCATGACGTAGCCGACGTAGGGGAGGTAGCCGCCGCCGCGGACCACCTCCCACGCGCTCTCGACCTGGTCGGTGACGGTGAGGGGCCACGGGTCCCAGGCGACGGCCGCGTCGGCGCCGCCGGTCTCCAGGGCCACGGGCATGTCCGGTGGCGCGGTGTTGACGAGGTCGACGTCCTCGGGATCGACACCCTCCTCCTCCAGCAGGGCGAGCAGGTAGAGGTGGTTGATCGTGCCGAGGCTGGTGGCGATCGTCCTCCCCTCCAGAGTGGTCAGGTCCTCGGGGTCGATGTCCGCGTCCTCGACGGCGACGAGGGACATGGTGTCGTCGACGTTGCGCTGGGCCGCCGACCCGCTGTAGTGACCGACGATGACGAGGTCCACGCCGCTGTCGAGCGCGGCGAGGCCCGGGACGCCGACCTGGATGACGTCGACGTCGCCCGCCTCCAGCGCGTTGATCGCGTCGACGCCCGTGGGGAACGGGGCGGCCAGGGTCACGTCGAGGCCGTGGTCCTCGAACGTGCCGGTCTCGGCGGCGATGGGCAGGCCGAGCTGGTCGATGCTGCCGACGTAGCCGGCCGACAGGGACCCGGACCCGGCGGCGGAGGCTCCCTCCACACCGTCGTCGACGGTGGAGGCGCCGGTACAGGCGGTGAGGGACAGGACGAGCGCGGTGCCGCTCGCGGCGAGGGGCGCCCGCGAGCGCCGTTCACAGGGGGGCATGGTGCTGACTCTCTCCGTGTTGGGGGGTGGCCTGGGAGGGGCTACCCGGGGCACCGGAGGTCGAACCGTCGCGGCCGTGGGGGCGGCCCGACGCGGGCGGAGGGTGATTCCTCCCACAAACAGCGGATCCCCCTTGTCGACGCGTAGCCGGGCCACTACCTTCCACCAGCGTCGACGGATGTTCTCACCACGGCCGCGCCCTCCGAGTGAGCCGACTGTTCCCCCGTGTGTCACCGTCGGACACCTCCCGGCAACGCGGCCTTCCTACCTTCGGTTCCGTCGACCCCGTCAATCAGGAAGGCACCAGCCGTGACCGGAACAGGCCAACGCGCGCCGCGCACAGGCAGGAGCTGGATCTCCCGCTGGGACCCGGAGGACGAGGCGTTCTGGAACGACGGGGGGCGCCGGGTGGCCCGCCGCAACCTGTGGGCCTCCATCGCCTCCGAGCACATCGGCTTCTCGGTGTGGAGCATCTGGTCGGTGCTCGTGCTGTTCATGACGCCCGAGCACGGCTTCTCCACCACCCCCGAGCAGAAGTTCCTGCTGTTGTCGGTGGTGACCCTGGTCGGCGCCGTCCTGCGCGTGCCCTACACCCTGGCCGTGCCGATCTTCGGCGGACGCAACTGGACCGTCGTCGCCACCCTGGCGCTCATCGTCCCGACCGTGGCCGCCTTCTTCCTGGTCCGCGACCCCGACACCCCCTTCTGGCTGCTGCTGGTCCTGGCCGCCACCGCGGGTGTGGGCGGCGGCAACTTCTCCTCCTCCATGGCCAACATCAACTCCTACTTCCCCGAACGGGAGAAGGGGTGGGCACTGGGCCTGAACGCGGGCGGCGGCAACATCGGCGTCGCCACCGTCCAGCTGGTCGGACTGGCCGTCATCGCCCTGTTCACCACCTCCTCCGGCTACCTGGTCCCGCTCTTCTACGCGCCGCTGATCCTGCTGTCGGCCTGGTGGGCGTACCGGTCCATGAACAACCTCGTCCACGTGCGCGCCGACGCGGCCGCGCAGCTGTCGGCCACCCGCGACCGCCACTTCTGGATCATGTCGCTGCTGTACGTGGGCACCTTCGGCTCCTTCATCGGTACCGGGTTCGCCTTCGGCCTGCTGCTCCAGGCCCAGTTCGGACTGGAGCCCGTGCAGGCCGCGGGGATCGCCGTCCTGGGTCCGGTCCTCGGCTCGCTCATCCGGCCCGTCGGCGGCAGGCTGGCCGACTCCCTGGGCGGGGCCCGCGTCACCCTGTGGGTCTTCACCGCCATGGCCGTCTGCTCCGCCGTGCTCGTCCTGGCCGTCCAGGCCAGCCAGCTGGGCCTGTTCATCGGCGCGTTCGCGGTGATGTTCGTCCTCACCGGCCTGGGCAACGGCTCCACGTACAAGATGATCCCCTCCATCTACGCGGCCCGGGCGGAGGACGCCATCGCCGCCGGAGAACCCCGAGAACAGGCCCTGGCACGCACCAAGCGCGTGGCCTCCTCCATGCTCGGCCTGATCGGCGCGGTCGGCGCGCTGGGCGGCGTGGGCATCAACGTCGGCTTCCGCGAGTCGTTCGCCGCGACCGGTTCCACCGCTCCCGCCTTCGTCGCCTTCGGCGCGTTCTACCTGCTCTGCGCCGGGGTCACCTGGGCGGTGTACCTGCGTCGCCCCGCGCGTTCCGCCTCCGCCGACGAGCCCCTCCCGGTGACGGCCCGATGACCACGACCCACTGTCCCTACTGCGCGCTCCAGTGCGCCATGAGCCTGGAATCCGGACCGGACGGGCGCCTGGCCGCCCGTCCGGCCCCCTTCCCCACCAACCGGGGCGGCCTGTGCCGCAAGGGCTGGACCTCCGCCGAGCTCCTCACCGTGCCCGACCGCCTCACCCGCCCCCTGCTGCGCGAGAGGCGCGGCGGCGAGCTGGTCGAGACGGACTGGGACACCGCCCTGGACCACGTCGCGGAACGCCTGGCGTCCCTGCGCGCCGAGTCCGGCCCCGACGCCGTCGCGGTCTTCGGCGGTGGCGGCCTGACCAACGAGAAGTCCTACGCCCTGGGCAAGTTCGCCCGCCTGGCCCTGGCCAGCTCCCAGATCGACTACAACGGCCGCTTCTGTATGTCCTCGGCCGCTGCCGCGGGCACGCGCGCCTTCGGCCTGGACCGGGGCATGCCCTTCCCCCTGACCGACGTGGCCGAGGCGGAGGTGGTCCTACTCGCCGGGGCCAACCCCGCCGAGACCATGCCGCCGATGATGGGGCACCTCTCCGCGCCCACCCTCATCGTCATCGACCCGCGCCGGTCGGCCACCGCACGTGTCGCCCTCGACCGGGGCGGCCTCCACCTGGCTCCCCGGCCCGGCACCGACCTCGCCCTGGCCCTGGGGCTGCTGCACGCGGCACGCGTGCGGGGCTGGTGCGACGAACCGTTCGTCGCCGCACGCACCACCGGGTTCGACGCCGCCTGGGAGCACGCCGCCGCCTGGTGGCCCGAACGCACCGAACGGGTCACCGGCGTACCCGCCGCGAGCATCCGCGCCGCCGCCGACCTGCTGGGCCGGGCCGCCGGGAACCGCTCCGCCTACGTCCTCACCGGGCGCGGCACCGAACAGCACTCCAAGGGCACCGACACGGTGTCGGCCTGGATCAACCTGGCCCTGGCCCTGGGGCTGCCCGGCCGCCACGGTTCGGGCTACGGGTGCATCACCGGTCAGGGCAACGGCCAGGGCGGACGCGAGCACGGCCAGAAGGCCGACCAGCTGCCCGGGTACCGCCGTATCGACGATCCGGACGCACGTGAACACGTGGCCCGGGTGTGGGGGGTGGACCCTGCCGCCCTGCCCGGTCCGGGCCGCTCGGCCTTCGAACTCCTCGACGCCCTGGGCACCCCCGACGGGCCGCGCGCCCTCCTGCTGTTCGGCTCCAACCCCCTGGTGTCGGCCCCCCACACCGCACGGGTCCGCGACCGCCTGGACTCCCTGGACCTGCTGGTGGCGGCCGACTTCGTGCTTTCGGAGACCGCCGCCACGGCCGACGTGGTGCTGCCCGTGGCCCAGTGGGCCGAGGAGGGCGGCACCATGACCAACCTGGAGGGCCGCGTCCTCCGCCGGGCAAGGGCGACCGCCCCGCCGGAGGGGGTGCGGACCGACCTGGAGGTCCTCTCCGCCCTGGCCGTGCGGCTGGGGCAACCCGCCGAGCGGTTCCCGACGGATCCCGACGCCGTCCTGGCCGAACTCGGCCGCGCCTCCGCCGGAGGCCCGGCCGACTACTCCGGCGTCACCCCCCGGCGCCTGGCCGACGGCCAGGCGCTGTACTGGCCGGTCCGGACCCCCACCGGGTCCACGCCCCGCCTGTTCCTGGACACCTTCGCCCACCCCGACGGTCGCGCCCGCCTCGTCCCGGTCTCCCACCGCGCCCCCGCCGAGACCACTGACACCGAGTACCCCCTGGTGGCCACCACCGGCAGACTGATGGGCCACTACCAGTCCGGAGCCCAGACCCGCCGCGTGGCCGAGCTGGAGGGCGCCGAACCCGAGGCGTACGTGGAGGTGCACCCCGCCACGGCCGCGCGCTCCGGACTCGCCGCAGGGGACTGGGCCCGCGTCACCTCCCGCCGTGGCCACACCCGCGCCCGGGTGCGCCTGGAGCCCACCGCCCGTCTGGACACGGTGTTCCTGCCCTTCCACTTCGCCGGTGAGCAGTCCGCCAACAACCTGACCCACCCGGCACTGGACCCCGTCAGCCGCATGCCCGAGTTCAAGGTCAGCGCCGTACGCCTGGAACCCGATCCGCCCGGCCGGGGTCGAGGAACCCGGGGCCCGGCCAGCGCACCCATGCCAGGAGGCACCAGTTGAACACCGCGCAGAGAACGTCCCCGCGCCGGATCGTGGTCGTCGGGAACGGTATGGTCGGCGCCCGATTCGCGGAGGAGACGGCCCGGCTGGACCCGGCGGGGGACCGCGTGCGCGTGAGCGTGGTCGGCGCCGAACGGCACCCCGCCTACAACCGCGTTCTCCTCTCGGGCGTGCTCGCCGGGGACTACGGCCCCGACCAGATCCGGCTACCGGCCCCCGGAGGAGCGGGGATCACCGTGCGCACCGGTGTGGCCGCCACCGCCCTGGACGCCCGGCGGCGGGTCCTCTCCCTGGACGACGGAACGCACCTCACCTACGACGAACTCGTCCTGGCCACCGGAGCGCGCGCCGCGCTCCCGCCGGTTCCCGGAGTGCGCGCCCCGGACGGAGGACCGGGGGAGGGGGTGCACACCCTGCGCGACCTGGAGGACTGCCAGCACCTCCTCTCCCAGACCCGGCCCGGCGCCCCCGTGGTGGTCCTGGGCGGAGGCGTCCTGGGCCTGGAGGCCGCACGCGGCCTGGTGGGCCGTGGGGCACGGGTGTCCGTCGTGGAGTCCGCGCCCTGGATCATGTGCCGTCAGATCGACCAGGGCGCCGCGCGGGTCCTGGCCGACAGCTACGCCGCGGTGGGCGTGGCGGTGCACGCGCGCCGCTCGGCCGCCCGCTGGATCCCCGGTACCGGTCTGGAAGTGGACGACGGCACCGTCCTGCCCGGCGACGCCCTGGTGGTCGCGGCCGGGGTACGCGCCAACACCGAACTGGCCGCCCGGGCCGGGATCGTGGTCGACCACGGGGTGGTCGTGGACGACGGCCTGGCCACCTCCGACCCCCGGGTGCACGCCGTCGGTGACTGCGCCCAGCACCCCGGCGGCGGTGCCGGACTCGTCCAGCCGGGCTGGGAACAGGCCGCCGTGCTGGCCCGGCGCCTGACCGGTTCCGCGCCGCACGCCTCCTACACCGGAGCCCGACCGCTGACCCGGCTCAAGGCCGAGGGCATCGAACTGACCGCGTTCGGGCGGGTCCACGAGGACGACGACGCCCCGGGACTGGAGACCCTGACCATCAGCGACCGCCACGGCGGCCGTTACGCCAAGCTCGCGGTACGCCGGGAACGGGTGGTGGGCGCCGTGCTGCTGGGCTTCCCCGAGGCCGCCGCCACCCTGTCCCAGCTCTACGACACCGGCGCCCCGGTGCCCTCCGACCGCCTCGCCCTCCTCCAGGGGCCGCCCACCACCGTCCCCGAGGCCCAGGGGGCGGCGGAGGCACCGGTGTGCCGCTGCAACGCGGTCAGCCGCGCCGACATCGAGAAGGCGTGGCTGGACGGGGCCCGCACCCGCGAGGCCGTCGCCGAACGCACCCGCGCCACCACCGGCTGCGGCGGGTGCGTACGCGACGTGGGGGCCCTGCTGTCGGGGATGCGGCCCGCCCCGGTGGGGTGACCGGGCCCGTCGGTCGGCCGCTCCACCCCGGTCCGCGCATCACCCCGCCCCCACCTGCGGTGGCAGCACAACGAAACAACCGCGACACGGTCGTCTGACCCGAGGGAAACACCCGCGAGGTTGCCTGGACGCAGTCCGCACCCGCTACACGAGGAGCCGAGCACACCATGGAAGAGCTCGTCGTCATCGGCAACGGCATGGTCGGCCACCGCCTGGTCGAGGCACTCCGGGACCGCGACACCGACCGGCGCTGGCACGTCACCGTCGTGGGCGAGGAGCCCCGCACCGCCTACGACCGGGTCGCCCTGTCCTCCTACTTCGACGGAGCCAGCGCCCAGGACCTTTCCCTGGGCGACCTCTCCGGCCCCGCCGTCGACGTGCACGTCAGCGAACGCGCCACCGCCGTCGACCGCGTCCGCCGCACGGTGACCACCGCCAGCGGCCGTGAACTGCCCTACGACCGCCTGGTCCTGGCCACCGGCTCCACCCCCTTCGTGCCGCCCATCCCCGGACACGACCTCCCGGGCTGCCACGTCTACCGGACCATCGAGGACCTGGAGGCCATCACGGCCTCCGCCCGTGGCGCCCGCACCGGAGTGGTCGTCGGCGGCGGCCTGCTGGGGCTGGAGGCCGCCAACGCCCTGCGCCTGCTGGGGCTGGAGGCCCACGTGGTCGAACTCGCCCCCCACCTGATGCCCGCCCAACTCGACCAGGGCGCCGCGTCCCTGCTGCGCACACTGGTGGCCGACCTGGGCGTACACGTGCACACCGGCGTCGCCTCGACGGGCGTCGAACCCTCGCCCCAGGGGCGCGCGGCGCGCCTGACCCTGGACGGGGGCGCCCACCTGGACGCCGACCTCGTCGTGTTCTCCGTGGGCATCCGCCCCCGGGACGACCTCGCCCGCGCCGCCGGACTCCGCGTGGCCGAACGCGGCGGCATCGTCATCGACGACACCTGCACCACCAGCGACCCCCGCGTCCACGCCGTCGGTGAGGCCGCACACCACGACGGCACCGTCTACGGCCTCATCGCTCCCGGCAACGCCATGGCCGAGGTCGTCGCGGACCGTCTCCTGGGCGGCGCGGCCACCTTCACCGGCGCCGACACCTCCACGAAGCTCAAACTCCTCGGGGTCGACGTCGCCAGCTTCGGTGACGCGCACGGTCGCACACCCGGAGCCCTGGACGTCGTGGTCAACGACGCCGCGGGCGGCCGCTACGCCAAGCTCGTGGTCTCCGACGACGCCACCACCCTGCTCGGCGGTGCCCTGGTCGGTGACGCCTCGGCCTACGCCACCCTGCGCCCCCTGGTCGGATCCCCGCTGCCCGGTGACCCGCTCGCCCTGATCACCCCGGAGGGCGCCGCGGGGCTGGGCGCCGAGGCACTGCCCGACGACGCGCAGATCTGCTCGTGCAACGCCGTCACCAAGGGCGACCTCACCCGGGCCGTCGACGCTGGCAACCACGACGTCCCCGCGCTGAAGGCCTGCACCAGGGCGGGCACCAGCTGCGGCTCGTGCGTACCCATGCTGAAGCGGATCCTCGCCCAGTCCGGAATCGAGCAGTCCAGAGCTCTGTGCGAGCACTTCACCCAGTCGCGCGCCGAACTCGTCGAGATCGTCCGGGCCACCGGCACCTCCACCTTCTCCGCGCTGATCGCCGCCCACGGCACCGGACACGGCTGCGACGTCTGCAAACCCGCCGTCGCGTCGATCCTGGCCTCACTCGGCAACGGCCACATCCTGGAGGGCGAGCAGGCCACCCTCCAGGACACCAACGACCGCTACCTGGCCAACATCCAGCGCAACGGCACCTACTCGGTCGTGCCGCGCGTCCCCGGCGGGGAGATCACCCCCGCCAAACTGATCGTCATCGGCGAGGTGGCACGCGACTTCGACCTCTACACCAAGATCACCGGGGGCCAGCGGATCGACCTGTTCGGCGCCCGGCTGGAACAGCTGCCCGCCATCTGGGCGCGCCTGGTGGAGGCGGGCTTCGAGTCCGGACACGCCTACGGCAAGGCCCTGCGCACGGTCAAGTCGTGCGTGGGCACCACGTGGTGCCGCTACGGGGTCCAGGACGCGGTGGGTCTGGCCATCCGCCTGGAGGAGCGCTACCGGGGCCTACGGTCACCCCACAAGCTCAAGTCCGCCGTCTCCGGATGCGCCCGGGAGTGCGCCGAGGCCCGGGGCAAGGACTTCGGGGTGATCGCCACCGACCAGGGCTGGAACCTGTACGTGGGCGGCAACGGCGGGTTCACACCCCGCCACGCCGAACTCCTGGCCGGTGACCTGGACGAGCCCACCCTCATCCGCTACATCGACCGGTTCCTGATGTTCTATGTGCGCACCGCCGACCGGCTCCAGCGCACGGCGCCGTGGATCGAGTCCCTCGAAGGCGGCCTGGACCACCTGCGCGACGTCGTCGTCCACGACTCCCTGGGCGTCGCCGCCGAACTGGAGGAGGCCATGGACCGGCACGTGGCCTCCTACACCGACGAGTGGGCCGCGGTCCTGGCGGACCCGGAGAAGCTCTCCCGGTTCGTGTCCTTCGCCAACGCCCCCCACACGCCCGACCCCACGATCAGCTTCACCACCGCCCGCGACCAGCGGGTGCCCGACACCGCGTCCGTGAACCTGGGCATGCCCGCCCGACGACCGCAGGAGGCCACCCGATGACCGTCACCACGCAGGCACCCGCCATCACCTGGACCGACGTCTGCCCCGCACACACTCTGCGCGTCGAGGACGGTGTGGCCGTGCTGCTCCCCGACGGCGGACAGGTCGCCCTGTTCCGCACCCGCGACCACCACCTGTACGCGGTGGACAACATCGACCCCCGCACCGGCGCCGCCGTCATCTCCCGGGGCATCGTCGGTGACCGGGGCGGAGAACCCACCATCACCTCGCCCATGCTCAAGGAGGTCTACTCCCTGCGCACCGGAACCGGCCTCGACGGCGACACTCGACTGACCACCTGGTCCGTGCGCCAGAGGGGTGGCACGGTGCAGATCGCCACCGAGGGGGGAACACCGTGAGCACCGCCCCCGCCACCACTCCTCCGGGCAACGAACCCGCCACTGGCGCCCCGTCTCCGGGGAACGAACCCGCCGCCGCAGCGCCGCTGGCGGGGTTCACCGTGGCGGTGACCGCCGCCCGCCGCGCCGAGGAGATGAGCGCCCTGCTGCGCCGCAAGGGGGCCCGGGTCGTGGCCGCGCCCGCCCTGCGCATCGTGCCGCTCAGCGACGACCAGCGCCTGGCGTCGGTCTCCGACGAGCTCGCGCGCCGCCCCGCCGACGTCGTCGTGGCCACCACCGGTATCGGGTTCCGTGGCTGGGTCGAGGCGTGCGAGACATGGGGAACCGCCGAGGGGCTCCTGGACGGTATGCGCGCCTCCCGGCTGCTGGCACGCGGTCCCAAGGCCCGTGGAGCGATCCGGGCGGCCGGGCTCACCGAGGAGTGGTCACCGCCCTCGGAGTCCTCCGCCGAGGTCCTGGACCACCTGCTCGAACAGGGCGTCCGGGGCCTGCGCGTGGCCGTCCAGCTGCACGGCGAGCCCCTGCCGGACTTCACCGCCGCGCTTCGCCTGGCCGGAGCCGAGGTGGTCGAGGTACCCGTCTACCGCTGGACCCCGCCCGAGGACACCGCCGCCCTGGACCGGCTCATCGAGGCGGTCACCGGCGGGGGAGTGGACGCGGTGACCTTCACCAGCGCGCCCGCCGCAGCAGGGCTGTTGGCCCGCGCCCACACCACCGGTCAGCAGGCCCGGCTCGTCCGCGCGCTGAGCGGCGACGTCCTGGCCATGTGCGTGGGTCCGGTCACCGCGCGTCCCCTCATGGCCCACGACATCCCCACCGTCTGGCCGGACCGGGCCCGGATCGGCTCCCAGGTCCGCAGGCTCGCGGAGGAGCTGCCCGCCCGGTTCCCCGCGCTGGACGTGGCCGGACACCGCCTGCGCCCGCGCGGCCACGCCGTCCTGGTCGACGGCGTCGTCCACACGCTCTCGCCCACCCTGATGCGGCTGTTGCGGGCGCTGGCCCACCAGCCCGGCCGGGTCCTGGACCGTTCCCACCTGCTCACCTGCCTGGGTGAGGACGCCGACTCCCACGCGGTGGAGTCGGCCGTGGCCCGGCTGCGCACCGCCCTGGGCGACCCCCGGATCATCCAGACCGTGGTCAAGCGCGGCTACCGGCTGGCCCTGGACACCCCCGACTGCACCTCCTGACCCCGGCACCAGGAAGGACGGAGCGGGTACGCCCGCCACGCGATGAACACCGGCAACCTGATCCTGGCCGTCCACGGCACCCGCGACCCGCACGGAACCGCCGTCGCCCGGTCCCTGGCCCTGGACGTGGCCGAACTGGTCCGCCAGCCCGCCCGACTGGCCTTCGCCGACGTGCGCACACCCACTGTCGGCCAGGTCGCGGCCCGCACACCGGGCCCGCTGGTGGTCGTGCCCGCCTTCCTCGCTTCCGGCTATCACGTGCGCACCGACATCCCGCACCAGCTGGCCCGGGCCGGTCGCGCCGACGCCGTCGTCACCCCCGCGCTGGGCGGCCATCCGGCGCTCCTGGACACCGCCGTGCGTCGCCTGGACGACGCCGGGTACCGGACCGGCGACGCCGTGGTCCTGGCCTGCGTCGGGACCTCCGACCCCGGTGCCGGAGCCGAACTCCGGCGGGCCGCCGCCGACCTCTCCCGGCGCCTGGGGACCCGGGTGGAGGTCGCCTTCATCGCCACCGGCGGACCCACCGTCACCGAACGCGTCGCCCAGCTGCGCGAGCGGGGGCACCGCCGGGTGGCTGTGGCCAGCTGGCTGCTGGCCCCGGGCCTGTTCCACGACCGGCTGGCGCACGCGGGCGCCGACGCGGTGGCGGACCCCCTGTGCCCAGCGCCGGCCATCGCCCGCGCGGTGGTGGACCGCTACCGCCGGGCGGTCGTCGGGCAGCCCGCCTGAGGACGACCGCTTCCCACCAGGCACGGACGGCCGTGGCGTCCTCACGCGCGCACGTCCTCCGTGGATCCGAACGCCCGGCGGGTGAGCCCGCCCGGCGGTGACCGAACACTCGACGGGCCCGTTCCGGTTCTCTCCGGAACGGGCCCTTCCCGTGGGTCGGGACGGGTGGACGCCGCCCCCGGCGGTGGGCAACCGCCCCAGCCGGACGGGGGTTCGTCCCCCGTGTCTTCGACCCCGCGCCCCTTGACCGCACCGCCCTTCGCTGGCCAAACCCTGGGGGCGACGCGAGCCCCGTACCCGTGCCTCAGCCGTGCCGAGGTGATTCGGCGGTCGCGGCGACGCGTGGCGGTGTGATCGCTCCTCGGCGCGTACACCCGGGCCACTCGTGGGGAGAGCGGGGACGCACGGAGACCTCGGGCGGGCGAGGTGGACGTCCGGAGTTCGCGGCGACGCGTGTCGGTGCGGTCGCCTCTCGGTCCGTACGCCGGGGCCACACGGGTGGGGGAGAGCGCCGGACGCACCGAGGCCTCAAGGCTCGCGCGGGCGGGCGCAACCCGTACGAACGTCCCTCCGCGCGGTGGCGGCGGGGGAGTGCGGTCACGCGGTGTCGGCACCCCCGCACGAGCTGTCGTCGGGGCGCGACAGTGGCCACACGCTGCGGGAACGTGTTCGATCCCCGCAACGAAGCGCCTTGTGGGGACCGTCCCGGGGCGAACGCACACCCACACTTGACAGTCGCAATATGAACATAGATGATTCAATACGAACATGTGACCCTGATCTCAGAGGTGTGCTCTATGACTCTCACGTCCCTCCCGCCCCTCGCGGAGGCACTCGACGGAGCCGTCGATCTGCATTGCCACTCGGGCCCGAACCCCTTCTCACGGGAGTTCGACCACGTGGAGGCGGCCCGCGACGGAGAGCGCCTGAACATGCGGGGAATCCTGGTGAAGTCGCACCACCACAACACCGTCATGGACCTGCTCGCGATGCACCGCGAACTGGACGGCGTCGCGACGCCGATCTTCGGCGGGATCGCCCTCAACGCCCAGGTGGGCGGACTGAACCCGTACGCGGTCGCGATGTCGCTCCAGATGGGCGGCCGCGCGGTCTGGTTCCCGACCTTCTCCAGCCGCTGCCACTGCGAGAACGAGCACCACGGCTTCCCCGAGTCCGACTACGACATCCCCAACCGGGTCGTCGACGTGGTCGACGCCGAGGGCCGTCTCCTCGACGCGGCCCACGAGGTCATCGACCTGGTGGCGGAGGCGGACGTGCTCCTCTCGGCGGGCCATCTGGAACCGGCCCAGTCGGCCCAGCTCTTCGCCGCCGCCACTGAGCGCGGCGTGCGCCGCATGATCCTCAGCCACCCGAACTTCATCGTCGACGCCGACGTCGAGCGCTGCCGCCAGCTGGCGGAGCTGGGCGGCTACATCGAGCACGAGGTCGGCATGTACGACCCCCAGGGCTTCCGCAAGTGGGACCCGGGGCTGCTGGTCGAGTGGATCCGGGCCATCGGCCCCGACCACACGGTCCTCTCCTCGGACCTCGGACAGCGAGGGCGCCCCATGCCCGTCGACGCCTTCATGCGCGTCGGTGCGGCCCTGCTCGAACGAGGCCTGACCGTCGAGGAGCTTCGCCAGGTCACCTCGCACAACGCCGCCTTCCTGCTCGGTCTGGAAGACGAACGTCCCGCTCCGGTCGAGAGGGGCTGACGGATGGCCTACCTCGCGAGTGACCCGCGCAGCCAACTGTCCGCCTCGAGCGGGCCCGACGCCGACGCCGCGCACGACCCGCAGTACTTCGACTTCAGTGAACTCGCACCCACCGTGACCACGGGACGGGGCGGGCGTCTGTGGACGGTACGAGCCGCCAACGCGGCCGTCGTCTACGCCGAACACGCCGACGGGGACACCGTCGATCGCCAGGACGCCGACGAGACGATGCTGGTGGTCCTGCCCTCCCGAGGCCGCCTCGTGGTGCGCACCGACGGGGAGACGGTCGGCGTCGAACCCACGAGCGTCGTCACGGTCCAGCCGGGCCCCTGGCGGTACGAGGTCGAGGGGGCGCTGCGGCTGCTGCGGCTGCACACGGTGGCCGCGTCGGACCTGCTGGACCAGGCGCTCAACGGCGAGGCCTACGCCGACGGCCTCGGACTCAGCGTTCCCGCCGATCCCTGGCCCGCGCCCTCGGGCGACGCCGAGATCCGCGTCTACGACGCCATCGAGGACATCGCCCCGCAGGAGGGACGCCTGGGGCGCATCCTCCGTGGCCGTCACGCGATGGTGAACCTGCTGTACCCACGCGTCGGACCCCGGGACCCGCGCACCCTCTCGCCCCACACCCACGACGACTTCGAGCAGTTGAGCTTCGTCGACGCCGGTGAGTACGTCCACCACATCCGGCGTGCGTGGGGAAACGACCGCACCGCGTGGCGCCCCGACCATCACCGTGAGATCGGCGGGCCGTCGCTCACCATCATCCCGCCGCCGCTGGTGCACACCAGCGAGGCCGTCGGATCCGGCGAGAACCGCATGGTCGACATCTTCGCCGGGCCGCGCGAGGACTTCTCGCGCCGTCCGGGCTGGGTCCTCAACGCCGACGACTACCCGTGGCCGGAGACGGACCGATGAGCAGTGGGAACGGGTCCCAGGGCCCACAGTGGGCCGCCTGGGTCAAGCTCGACTCCTGGGAGTCCACGGCCATCCTCGCCCGCGCCGGTGTCGAGGTGATCGTCGTCGACGCCGAACACACGATGCTGGACCTGTCGGCGATCGCCCGGCACATCGCCGTCGGCCAGGCGCACGGGATGCGCGCGCTCGTGCGGGTTCCCGACCAGGGGCCGTCCTTCGTCCAACGGGTGCTCGACGCCGGCGCCGACGGGATCGTCGTTCCCCACGTCGACGGTCCCGAGGCCGCCGCCGAGATCGTGTCCGCGACGCGGTTCGCTCCCGAGGGACGGCGCGGCTCCGGTGCGACGTCGCGAGCCGGGGCGTGGGGGCAGGGGCCACGAGCCGACTACCTGTCCCGGCCGGTCGAGGTCATCGCGCAGATCGAGTCGCTCTCCGCGCTGGAGCACGTTGAGGACATCGCCGCGGTCGACGGGATCACCGGGCTCCTTCTCGGCGCCGCCGACCTCGGGCTCGACGCCGGACGTGCCGTCGGAGACGCCGATCGCACCGTGGTCACCGCGGCTCACAGGCACGGGATCGCCGCGGGGGCGGCGGGAGGACCGGGCGGCGCCGCACGCGCCCGCGAACTGGGGTTGGACTTCTTCGTCGGCGCCGCCGACACGACACTGCTCGCGGAAGCCGCCGTGAACGCCGTCAGGCGCATGCGGGCAACCGAGGACCACACGGGAAAGGCGTCGCTCCATGGGTGAGCCAGTCATGAACTTCGTCCACGTCAGCAAGCACTATCGCGGTGGAACGGTCGCGGTCGAGGACTTCCACCTCGACATCGCCGACGGGGAGTTCGTCTCCATCGTCGGACCGAGCGGATGCGGCAAGAGCACCCTGCTCAAACTCATCATGGGACTGGAGCCGCTGACCGAGGGCAGTATCAGCTACCGGGCAGAGGCGCGTGACGAGTCGGCGATGACCGGGATGGTGTTCCAGCAGCCGCTCCTGCTTCCCTGGCACACCGTCCTGGACAACGTGCTCGTGCCCTCGACCCTCCAGGGGCGCTCCCAGCGCAGGCGCGACGAAGGCCGGGCGCACGAGCTCCTGGAGATGCTCGGGCTGTCGGACTTCGCCACCAGCCACCCCTACCAGCTGTCCGGCGGGATGCAACAGCGTGTCGGGATCGCTCGGGCCCTCCTGCACGACCCTCGGATCCTGCTGATGGACGAACCGTTCGGCGCACTGGACGCGATGACCCGCGACCAGCTGACGATGGACCTGCTGGAGATCTGGGAACGGGACCGCAAGACGGTCGTCTTCATCACCCACAGCATCTCCGAGGCGGTCCTCCTCTCCGACCGCGTCGTCGTGATGACGCCGCGCCCCGGTCGCGTCGGCGCGGTCATCGACATCGACCTGCCGCGCCCGCGCACCCTCGACGTCGTGAGCACCGCCGCGTTCGGTGACTACACGCGCCGTATCAGAACCGTCCTTGACACAGCCGAAGTGGTGACCACCCCATGACCGCACCAGACTCCTCCTCGACAGGGCAGACCCTGACAGTGCGCCGCGAGGCGGGGGACACCGAGACGCGTCGCAGGCTCTCCGACCTTCCTGGCTGGTTGCTGTCGAGCGCCACGGTGCTCATCCTGCTGACCGTGTGGGAGGTGGTGGTCCGCACCTTCGACATCTCGGTGATCCTCTTCCCCGCGCCCACCCGGATCGTGGAGGCGCTCGTCGAGGGCTTCACCGACGGGCCGTTCCTGCGCCACACCTGGGTCACGTTGCAGGAGATCCTCTACGGCTTCGCCATCGCCGTCGTCTCCGGACTGCTCGTCGCGGTGTGGGTGAGCTCCTCGCGCCTGGCCGAGAAGATCGTCCTGCCGATCGTCGTGGTGCTCCAGACCGTGCCGAAGGTGGCCCTCGCGCCGCTGTTCCTCGTCTGGTTCGGCTTCGGAATGGAGTCGAAGATCCTCACGACGGCGCTGATCGCGTTCTTCCCGATCCTCGTCAACGCCACGCTCGGCTTCAACTCCACCAGCAGCGACCAGGTGAACATGATGCGTTCCTTCGGAGCGACGCGTCTGCAGGTCCTCACACGGCTGCGCCTGCCGACGGCCGTCCCCAGCATCATCGCCGGACTGGACGTGGCGGTCGTGCTCTCGGTCATCGGTGCCATCGTCGCCGAGTTCGTCGGCTCACAGGCCGGACTCGGCTACCTGATCATCGCCAGCAACACCTCGCTGGACGTGGCCACCATGTTCGCGGCCCTGGTCGTGCTCTCGACCATCGGTCTCGTACTGCACTACGCGGTCGTCCTCGGCGGGCGGCGACTCGCCTTCTGGTCCGAGGAGAACCGTGCCCGCTCCGTTGGAAACTGACTCCCTCGAAGGACGACTCATGACCATGACACGCGTGTCCCGCAAGGTGCTGCAAGGCGGCGCCGTACTGATGTTCACCTCCCTGCTCGCGGCCTGTGGCGGGTCGGGCGGCGACGGTGGCGACCAGCAGGTCTCCATGACGCTCGCGACCCCGACCTGGAACGCGGGGATCGCCTCGATCGCGGTGTCCCAGGAGATGGGCTACTTCGAGGACGAGGGCCTGGACGTCGAGATCATCCTGGCCGACTCCGCGACGACCCAGGTCCAGCAGATCGCGACCGGCCAGGTGGCGACCGGGGCCGTCAGCCCCGAACCGGTGATCCTGGGCCGTGAGCCCGGCAAGAACCTCGACCTGACCTACTTCATGTCCTACTACAAGGACAACATCTACGGCCTGAGAGTCCCGGCCGACAGCGACATCACGTCGATCGAGGACCTGGAGGGCAAGACCGTCGGCGCGATCAGTCTCGCGAGCGCCTCGGTCACGCAGGCCCAGGTCGGTCTGCGGGAGGCGGGTGTACCGGAGGACTCGGTGACGTTCGTCGCGATCGGGACGGGTGGCCAGCAGGCCACCGCCGTGGAGAACGGCCAGGTCGACGCGCTCGCCCTGCTGGACACGTCGTTCCAGGTGCTGGAGAACCAGGGGATCGAGCTGCGCGAGATCGAGGTCCCGGGGACCGACATGCTCACGAGCGGTGGACTCGCGGCCCGGACGGGTGACCTGGAGGAGGACCGGGAGCTGTACGTCAAGCTCGGCCGCGCGATCGCCAAGGGCGTCGTTTTCAGCGAGGCGAACCCCGAGGCCGCCGTCCAACTGCTCTTCGACGCCCACCCCGAGGCGCGCCCCTCGGGCCTGGACGACGACGTCGCCCTGTCCTCGTCGGTCTCCGTCCTGGAGGCGCGACTGGCCAACCTCGGCGCCGAGGACGACCCGTACGGCGTGATCGACCAGGAGGCGCTCCAGGCCAACGTGGACTTCCTGCTCGACGCGGGCGAGCTCACCGAACCGGTGGACCCCGCCGACCTGTACGACGACTCGTTGATCCAGGACATCAACGACTTCGACCGGGCCGCCGTCCGACAGGAAGCCGCCGACCATGCCTGACGACACGACCGTGATCGACCCCTCGGGGTTGACCGCCCAGGAGAACTACCGGCTGCTCACGGGCTGTGTCGTTCCCCGGCCCATCGCGTGGGTGACGTCCGTGGGCCGTGACGGTGCGGCGAACCTGGCCCCGTTCAGCGCCTTCACGATGGTGTCCAACGATCCGCCCATGGTCGGGATCAACATCGGGCGGCGCGGGGGCGGGTTCAAGGACACGGCCCGCAACATCGCGGAACGGGGGGAGTACGTCGTCAACATCCCCGGATGGGAGCACTGGAGGGAGGTCCACGAGTCGGGGGAGGTCCATCCCCCCGGTGTCGACGAGGCCGAGCTCCTCGGTCTCGCGACCGAGCCGAGCGACGTGGTGAGCGTGCCCCGGCTGGCCACCGCCCGGGTGAGTCTGGAGTGCCGGCTCGCGCGCGTGGTGGAGTTCGGCCGGGCCGGTGCGCAGTTCACGGTCGGGGAGGTCGTGCGGTTCCACGTGCTCTCGTCGGCGCTGGACGGCCTCAAGATCGACACCGCGATGATCGATCCGGCGTCACGCCTGGCTGGTCCGACCTACGGACGGCTCGGGAACGTCGAACGGCTCGGTGACGCGCCGTCGGGGGCCCGGGGCAGGGGGGACCGTTGACGGAGCAGGTCTGAGGGGCTCAGTCGTCCGCGCCGAGCGACCGGGAGATCGTGGTCGCGGCACTCCGGAGTGCCGCGAGTTCGACGCTCTCGGCGTGGACGTCGAGCACGTCGCGGGTGCTCAGGAGCGCGAGTGACGCCGCGAGGCCGTGCTCGTCCCACACGGGAGTGGCGAGCACGGCGATGCCCCGCGTGCTGACCTGGGCGGCGTACCCGCGCTCGGACGTCTCGCGCACCAGGCGCCCGATCCGTTCACGCTCCCCGTCCGGGAGCTGTCGCGAGGCGCGCACCACGCTCGGGGCGTCGGCCATGAAGGTGTGGAAGATGCCGGTCTGCGCGGCGGCGGTCGACAGCTGCATGCCCACCCGCACGGAGACGACGATCTCGCGGCGCGGAGGTTCCTCGACGTGCGCCACGACCGGTGACGAGGAACCCCAGAGGGACAGGACCGCCGTGATCTCGGTGTCGCGGGCCAGGGTCTGCATCGGGTCCACGGCGAGGCGCAGGATGTCGCGTCGGCCGAGGGCGAAGGCGCCGAGCTGCACGAGTGCCGGTCCCGGAACATAGGTGCGGTCGTCGCGGAGGGCGAGCACGTTGGCGTTGACCAGGGAGGTCAGGTAACGGTAGGTCGTCGTGCGGTTGAGTCCGATGAGGTCGGCGGCTTCGGTCGACGTCACTGATTCACGATGCGGACCGAACAGTGCGAGGATCATTCCCACCCGGTCTACTGCTTGGATGTCCACTCCGGAGCCCCTGACGTGATGTGTTCCAGTTGTTCACATGGCGACCACATCGTACCGTGCTCGGGGGGACCGCGAAGAACCGCTGGCGGCGTCCGGCCCCGGGGATCCGGGCTCCGAGAACCCCGTGGAGCCAGGGGATCCGACGATCCCCGCCGGGGGTGGTCCTGACCAGGAACGCCTCGATCCCGGGGCGCCGGGGCATCGGCCGTCGGTCGTCCCGACGACCTCCCCTCGGCGCCGCGAGGTCCCGCATGGCTCACGCACCGGAACGCCCGTGACCCTCCTCGTCCTCGTGGGCGGTGTCCCGCCGGGGGGTGTGGTCCGTGATCCCTGGGACCGTCGCCCGGATGATCTCCACGGTACGTGCCAGGTGGGGCTCGGAACGGTCGGCGCGGTGCGCGACGGCGAGTTCCACGTGCGCGTCGGCCCCGGTGAGCGGCCGGTAGGCGACGCCCCGGAGTTCCAGCGCCGTGACGGGTTCGGGCACGACCGCCACACCCAGCCCCCCGGCCACCAGAGTGACCAGGGTCGAGGTCTCCCCGACCTCGTGGCGAACGCGTGGCTCGACGCCCACGTCGCGCAGCAGGCCCAGGACGATGTCGTACATCACCGACCGGCGGTCCGCGGAGTGCACGATCAGATCCTCTCCCGCGAGGTCCTCGGCACGCAGCCGTCCGCGCCCGGCCAGGCGGTGGTGCACCGGCAGGGCGACGAGCAGCCGGTCCCGGCGCAGCGTGTGCACGATGATGGAGCGGTCGGCCACCGGGGGGCGCAACAACGCGACGTCGATCGTGCCGCCGCGCAGCGCCTCGACCTGGTCGGGGCCCAGCATGTCACCCCGGAAGGAGAAGTCGACCCCCGGGAGCTCGACCGAGAGCCGACGGCTGAGGTTCGGCAGCAGGCTGTACGTCGCTGATCCCACGCATCCGAGGGAGAGGTGGCCCACGGCGCCGGAGGAGACGAGACGGGCTTGGTGGGCGGCCCGGTCGACGTCCGCGAGGATCCCGCGTGCCAGGTCCAGGTACACCCGGCCGGCCTCGGTGAGCGCGACGCGACGCGTCGTACGGTGCAGCAGCTCGACACCGAGTTCCGCCTCCAGCTGGCGGATCTGCTGGGAGAGCGGCGGCTGGGCCATGTGCAGCCGCTCGGCGGCCCGACCGAAGTGGAGTTCCTCCGCCACCGCGACGAAGTACCTGAGATGCCGCAGATCCATATCTGGTCCATATCAATAGCCTGGGATATGAGTACTTCAGGATATCGCGCTCAGGGCCTAGCGTCGGTGCCATGAGCGCATTCCTGTACGCCGCGACCCGGACGCCGTTCGGTCGCTTCAACGGCGCGCTGGCCGGGGTCCGCCCCGACGACCTGGCCGCGGCCGCGATCACCTCCACACTCGCCACGGTGCCCGAACTCGATCCGGCCGCGATCGACGACGTGGTGTGGGGCAACGCCAACGGGGCCGGGGAGGAGAACCGCAACGTCGGCCGTATGGCGGCGCTGCTCGCCGGACTGCCCGTCAGCGTCCCGGGCACCACGGTCAACCGCCTCTGCGGGTCCGGCCTCGACTCCGCGATGGCGGCCAGCCGGACGATCGAGTCCGGCGACGCCGAGATCGTGCTGACCGGTGGTGTGGAGTCGATGACGCGGGCGCCGTGGGTGCTGCCCAAGCCGACGGGGCCGTTCCCGGTCGGGGACCTCACCGCCGTGTCGACCACGCTCGGTTGGCGTCTGGTCAACCCGCGCATGCCGGAGGAGTGGACGGTGGGGCTCGGTGAGGCCAACGAACTGCTCCGGGAACGCTTCGGGATCTCCCGGGAGCGGCAGGACCGGTTCGCCGCCCGCTCCCACGAACTCGCCCACCAGGCCTGGGAGTCGGGCTTCTACGACGACCTGGTGACACCGGTGGCGGAGACCGACCTGGTGCGCGACGAAGGCATCCGAGCCGCGTCCACACCGGACGTGCTGGCCACACTCAGGACCGTGTTCCGTTCACCCGAGCGGGGCGGCACGATCACGGCGGGGAACGCCAGCCCCCTCAACGACGGTGCCTCCGCGGTGCTCCTGGGCAGTGAGGGGGCCGCCGACACGATCGGGGCCGCCCCGATCGCCCGCGTCGCCGGGCGGGGCGTGACGGCGCTGGATCCGCGGTCCTTCGGGTTCGCGCCGGTCGAGGCCGCCAACCGTGCCCTGGCCCGCGCCGGGATCGGCTGGGAGCAGGTGGGCGCGGTCGAGCTCAACGAGGCCTTCGCCGTGCAGGCGCTCGCCTGTGTCGACGCCTGGGGGATCGATCCCGCCATCGTCAACCAGAAGGGCGGGGCCATCGCGATCGGACATCCGCTGGGCGCTTCCGGTGGTCGACTCCTCGCCACCCTGGCCAAGGTGCTGCGCGAGTCGGGACGGCGCTACGGCGTCGCCGCGCTGTGCGTCGGGGTCGGCCAGGGGCTGGCCGTCGTGCTGGAGAACACCGACGACACGGGGCGGCTCCGATGAGCCGCGCGGAGGTCGTGGAGAGCGCCGACGCAGCCGTGGCCGGGGTCGAGGACGGGGCCACCGTCCTCGTCGGCGGCTTCGGACTGGCGGGCATGCCGTTCGACCTGATCGAGGCGCTCATCCGCCAGGGAGCCAAGGACCTCACGATCGTGTCCAACAACGCCGGCAACGGCGAGGTCGGGCTCGCCGCGCTGCTCGCGGCCGGACGGGTGCGCAAGGTCGTCTGTTCCTTCCCCCGGCAGGCCGACTCCTGGGTCTTCGACCGCCTCTACCGGTCGGGTGAGATCGAACTCGAGCTCGTGCCGCAGGGCAACCTCGCCGAGCGGATGCGCGCGGCCGGGGCGGGCATTGGCGCCTTCTACTGCCCGACGGCGATCGGTACGCCTCTGGCCGAGGGCAGGGAGGAACGTGAGATCGACGGTCGCAGGTACCTGTTGGAGTACCCGATCAGGGGTGACTACGCCCTGATCGGCGCGTACCGGGCGGACACGCTGGGCAACCTCACCTATCGCAGGACCGCACGCAACTTCGGCCCGGTCATGGCCACGGCGGCGGCGACGACCGTCGTCCAGGTCGACCAGATCGTGGAGCCGGGGGAACTCGACCCCGAAGCCGTGGTCACCCCGTCCATCTACGTCGACCGGATCGTCCAGGTGCAGACCCGTCGCCACACCGTCCAGGGGGCCCGATGACCCACGCGAACGATCCGTCCGCCGGAGCGCCGATGAGGGCCGACCACCCCCTGTCGATGGACGAGCTGGCCGCCGTCATCGCCGCCGACATCCCGTCCGGAGCCTTCGTCAACCTCGGGATCGGGCAGCCCACCAGGATCGCCGACCACCTGTCGGCCAGCTCCGGGGTGGTGCTCCACACCGAGAACGGCATGCTCAACATGGGGCCGAGGGCCGAGGGCGACGCCGTGGACCCCGACCTGACCAACGCGGGCAAGGTCCCGGTGACCGAGTTGCCGGGAGCGGCGTACTTCCACCAGGCCGACTCCTTCGCCATGATGCGCGGCGGACACCTGGACGTCTGTGTTCTCGGCGCCTACCAGGTGGGGTTCCAGGGCGACCTCGCCAACTGGCACACGGGCGCACCCGACGCGGTTCCCGCTGTCGGCGGTGCCATGGACCTCGCCATCGGAGCCAAGGAGGTCCACGTGATGATGCCCCTGTTCACCCGCTCCGACCAGCCGAAACTCGTACCGCTCTGCACGTATCCGCTCACCGGGGTCGGCTGTGTCAGTCGCGTCTACACGGACCACGGCGTCTTCGAGGTCGGTGCGCAGGGCGTACGGATCCGGGAGACGTACGGTGTCGGCGCCCGGGAACTGGCACGACGGCTCGGCATCACGGACCCGGACACCGCGCCCACGGGCTGAAGGGGTGTTCCGGAAGAGGGTCGGCGGAGTACGCGGCGCGTGAGCGGGCCGACGCGTCGGCGGGGGGGGGGCGGGGGGGCCCCCCCCCCCGGTCCCGGGCCCCCACTGCTCCGCGGGGTGGGGGGCCCGGGGGGGGGGGGTGTTGGCGCTGATAGCCAGGGGACCCAAGGCCCCCCC